>NZ_OZ245712.1:3272500-3447500 GCF_965226985.1 Algihabitans sp. | reverse complement strand
ACGATGACAGGGTCTGTCGGGTCGGCTCGGAGACGGGTCAGCCCGGCGACGGCCGGTCGGTCGGGGTGGAGCTGGAGAGTTGAGCAAGCGTCTTAAGGGCATTTGGTGGATGCCTCGGTGTCGAGAGGCGAAGAAGGACGTGGCACTCTGCGATAAGCCGCGGGGAGATGAGAGCGATCTTTGATCCGCGGATTTCCGAATGGGGAAACCCGGCCCTTTAGGGTCATCGTACGGTGAATACATAGCCGTGCGAGGCGAACCCGGGGAACTGAAACATCTCAGTACCCGGAGGAAAGGACATCAACCGAGACTCCGTTAGTAGTGGCGAGCGAACGCGGACTAGCCCAGTGGCTCAGACAAGCGAACCGGAACCGGCTGGAAAGCCGGGCCAGAGCGGGTGACAGCCCCGTACGGGTAAGGGTTTGTCTGGGTCCTCGAGTAGGGCGGGACACGTGAAATCCTGTCTGAACGTGGGGGGACCACCCTCCAAGGCTAAGTACTCCTCGACAACCGATAGTGAACAAGTACCGTGAGGGAAAGGTGAAAAGCACCCCGACGAGGGGAGTGAAAGAGACCCTGAAACCGAATGCCTACAATCAGTCGGAGCCCGCAAGGGTGACGGCGTACCTTTTGCATAATGGGTCAGCGAGTTGGTCTTACGAGCAAGCTTAAGCCGATGAGGTGTAGGCGCAGCGAAAGCGAGTCTGAACAGGGCGTTCAGTTCGTGGGATCAGACCCGAAACCGGGTGATCTAGCCATGGGCAGGCTGAAGGTGGGGTAACACCCACTGGAGGGCCGAACCCACGTTCGTTGAAAAGAACGGGGATGACCTGTGGTTAGGGGTGAAAGGCCAATCAAACCCGGAGATAGCTGGTTCTCCGCGAAAACTATTTAGGTAGTGCGTCAGATGGTGGCTCTCGGGGGTAGAGCACTGGATGGGCTAGGGGGGCGCGAGCCTTACCAAACCTAACCAAACTCCGAATACCGAGAAGTCCAGTCTGGCAGACAGACCGTGGGTGCTAAGGTCCATGGTCGAGAGGGAAACAGCCCAGACCGCCAGCTAAGGTCCCCAAGTCACGGCTAAGTGGGAAAGGATGTGGGAAGGCCAAGACAACCAGGAGGTTGGCTTAGAAGCAGCCACCCTTTAAAGAAAGCGTAATAGCTCACTGGTCTAGATAAGCCGTCCTGCGCCGAAAATGTACCGGGGCTCAAGCCGTGCACCGAAGCTGCGGACTCGTCTTAGACGAGTGGTAGCGGAGCGTTGCCTAAGCCTGTGAAGCGGCACCCGTGAGGGGCCGTGGAGGCATGGCAAGTGCGAATGCTGACATGAGTAGCGATAAAGAGTGTGAGAAACACTCTCGCCGAAAGTCCAAGGGTTCCTGCGCAAGGCTAATCCGCGCAGGGTGAGCCGGCCCCTAAGCCGAGGGCGAAAGCCGTAGGCGATGGGAACCAGGTTAATAGTCCTGGGCCAGCGGGTGGTGACGGATGCCGTAAGTTGTTCGGGCTGACTGGATTGTCCGGGCAGCGAAGGCGTCCCAGGAAATAGCCCCCGCGTGTGACCGTACCCGAAACCGACACAGGTGGACTGGTAGAGCATACCAAGGCGCTTGAGAGAACTGCGTTGAAGGAACTCGGCAAATTGCCCCCGTAACTTCGGGAGAAGGGGGCCCCGGCCTTGGGCAACCAGGGTCGGGGGGCACAGACCAGGGGGTGGCGACTGTTTATTAAAAACACAGGGCTCTGCGAAGCCGCGCAAGGCGACGTATAGGGTCTGACGCCTGCCCGGTGCCGGAAGGTTAAGAGGAGGGGTGCAAGCTCTGAATCGAAGCCCCGGTAAACGGCGGCCGTAACTATAACGGTCCTAAGGTAGCGAAATTCCTTGTCGGGTAAGTTCCGACCTGCACGAATGGCGTAACGACTTCCCCACTGTCTCCAACGCAGACTCAGCGAAATTGAACTCTCCGTGAAGATGCGGAGTACCCGCGGTTAGACGGAAAGACCCCGTGCACCTTTACTACAGCTTTGCAGTGACGCTAGGACCGGCTTGTGTAGGATAGGCGGGAGGCTTGGAAGCCAGGGCGCCAGCTCTGGTGGAGCCAACCTTGAAATACCGCCCTTGCCTGTCTTAGCGCCTAACCGCGGCCCGTTACCCGGGTCCGGGACCCTGCATGGTGGGTAGTTTGACTGGGGCGGTCGCCTCCCAAAGAGTAACGGAGGCGCGCGATGGTGGGCTCAAGCCGGTCGGACATCGGCTGTTGAGTGCAATGGCATAAGCCCGCCTGACTGCGAGACCGACAGGTCGAGCAGAGACGAAAGTCGGCCATAGTGATCCGGTGGTCCCGCGTGGAAGGGCCATCGCTCAACGGATAAAAGGTACGCCGGGGATAACAGGCTGATCTCCCCCAAGAGTCCACATCGACGGGGAGGTTTGGCACCTCGATGTCGGCTCATCGCATCCTGGGGCTGGAGCAGGTCCCAAGGGTATGGCTGTTCGCCATTTAAAGCGGTACGTGAGCTGGGTTTAGAACGTCGTGAGACAGTTCGGTCCCTATCTGCCGTGGGTGTTCGAGACTTGAGAGGAGCTGTCCCTAGTACGAGAGGACCGGGATGGACGCACCTCTGGTGGACCGGTTGTGGCGCCAGCCGCATAGCCGGGTAGCTATGTGCGGACGGGATAACCGCTGAAGGCATCTAAGCGGGAAGCCCCCCTCAAAACCAGGTCTCGCCTAAGAGCCGTCGTAGACCACGACGTCGATAGGCCGGAAGTGGACGCGCAGCAATGCGTGAAGCTGACCGGTACTAATCGCTCGATCGGCTTGCTCCCCCTCCAGCTCTGCCCAGACCGACCCACGTCGCCAAATCATGTCAGGCGTGGGGCGAACTGGCATTCCTCACCACAAACACGCGTCATACACACACCAAGGCGGAAAACACCACACACCCCGTGGGCTTGGCCGACCTGGTGGCTCTGGCGAGGGGCACAACACCCGATCCCATCCCGAACTCGGCCGTGAAAACCCTCAGCGCCGATGGTACTGCGTCTCAAGGCGTGGGAGAGTAGGTCGCCGCCAGGTCTGCCAAACCCACAAAACACAAAACACCCGCCTCAAAACCTCGAACAGACCGCAATACACCCGCCAAAAAACGCGGGACAAAACAGCCAACCAAATCCAAGCACCCACATCCGCGGGGTGGAGCAGCCCGGTAGCTCGTCAGGCTCATAACCTGAAGGTCGCAGGTTCAAATCCTGCCCCCGCAACCACTGAGACCGACACTCCCGAGAGGGACATGTCGGTTTTGTGTTTTAGAGCCCGGTTTTCCGCCAATTCCTGCCGTTTCTCCGCCGCCCAGTCGAGGATGGTTCCCAAATCCCCGTGCAGCGTGGCGTCGATCTCGCCGCGCTTGGGGCCGGGCGTGAGGGTGATCCTGCCGACGATATCCCGGATGGCCTGGGTCGCCGCGGCGCGTTCCTCAGGGTGCTGCAGCGCCTCGGCGAGGTGTTCCACCTTGCGGCGGTAGAGGCCGGCCATGGTGGGCAGTGTATCGGGCAGCTCCTCCGTCGCGCGCTCCAACCGCCTCTTGAGGTCTGCCTGTTCGGCCTCCAGGGTCTGCAGGCGCGCCATCAGCGCGCGGCTGTAGCCGCCCGCCTCCATGACGGCGACGATCTCCGCAATGCGCTTGTCCACCTGGACCAGCGCCCGGCGATCTGTGCCGGCCATGGCGCGGCCTTCGCGTTTGAGGCGGTTGCTCTCCTCGACGTAGGCGCGCATGGCCGTGGCCGCGACCTCCGGGGCCATCAGCCGGTCGCGAAGTCCGGTGAGAACGCGGTCCTCCAGGACGCTGCGCGCGATGGTGCGGCTGTTGGGGCAGCTGCCGTTCATGATGTGGTTCGAGCAGCCGTAGCGGTTTTGGCCGCGCAGCACATAGCGCCCGCCACAGCTCCCGCAGAAGATCAAACCGGAGAGCAGGGCGCGCGGCCGGTGGGTCCGGTTCAGGCGTTCGGCATGGCCGGCCTTGATGGCAGGGGCGTAGGTGATCGCCAGCACGGCCTGCCGTTCCTTGACCGCCTGCCAGAGCGCATCATCGACGATGCGCAGCTCGGACACCTCCTTGACGATCCACTGCTCCGGCGGATTGAGCCGCGAGACCCGCTTGCCGCTCGCCGGGTCTTTCATGTAGCGCAGGCGGTTCCAGACCAGCCGGCCGATGTAGAGTTCGTTGTTGATGAGGTCGGTGCCGCGTCGGGCGTGGCCGCGCAGGGTGGTGTCGATCCAGAGCTTGCCGGCCGGGCCGGGGATGCCCTCGGCGTTGAGGTGCTGCGCGATGGCGCGTGGGCTGACACCCGCTGCGAAGTCCCGGAAGACCCGGCGCACGATCTCGGCCTCGGCCGCGTTGATGCTGCGAGCACCGCGCAGCGGCTCGCCGTCGGTGTTGGACTGCTTAACGACATCGTAGCCGTAGCAGAGCCCGCCGCCGGACTTTCCCTGCTCGACGCGCCCGCGCAGGCCGCGATGGGTTTTGGCCGCGAGGTCTTTCAGGAAAAGGGCATTCATGGTGCCCTTGAGGCCCACGTGCAGTTCGCTGATCGCACCCTCGGCCAGGGTGACGATCTCCACGCCGGCAAACCTCAGGTGCTTGAAGAGCGTCGCCACATCGGCCTGATCGCGGCTCACCCTGTCCAGGGCCTCGGCCAGCACGATATCGAAGCGCCCCGCTTGCGCGTCCTGCAACAACGCCTGCACGCCCGGCCGCAAGGCGACGCTCGCACCGGAGAGGGCGGCGTCCTGGTAGGTCTCCACCACGCTCCAGCCCTCCCGTTCGGCCTGCTCGCGGCAGAGGCGGACCTGGTCGGCAATCGAGGCAGCGTTCTGAGCGTCGGAGGAGTAGCGGGCGTAGAGGGCGGCGCGGGTCATCTTACCGAGGCTCCTGGTCGTGGATTCGGTAGTTGTCGTTGGCGGCGCTCAACTGCTCGAAAGCGTCCCGTGCCATCTGGCGGCCGATCAGACGGGCGAGGGTCAGCATGGCGGCATCGAGTCTCGTCGCTGCCGTCCCGTTGTCGTTCGCCGCTGTCCCGTCGCCGGGCGCGGTCGGATGCGTCTCGTCCTCCGGCATGGCTGGCTCTTTCCCCGACTCCTCTGGGTAAGGAGTCCGACGTGGGCTTGTCTCCTCGGGCGATCAACAGCGAACTCCGAGTCCTTGTATGCAGTCAGGTCAGGCCGTAGCCAGCGGGAGCGGGAATGAGACAGCGCCGTCGAGCCTGAGCCAATCCACTCCAAGATCCCTTTTTTGGGCATGGCAGCAGTCTCGCCGGGCCGAAGAAGCCGGGCTGTCAAGGGCGGCCGCCCCTTGATGTTCTTGGGGCCGCCGCCTACGGCGGTCGTCAGACCCTTGACAGCCCGGCGCGGCCCGGCAGGCTTGCCGGCAAGCCCAAAAGAGAAGACCGTCTCCGGTCTCCGGCCGGTCATGCGCCGGGTGTCGCCTCGGCCAGACGCTTGAGGTCCGCCAGGGCCGCCTCCAGCCACTCGCGGTCCTCGTAGAGGTAGACCCGCGCCCGGCCGCGCCGCGAAGCGACGGCGGCTAGACTGAGCTTGGCGTGGAGGCCGGCGGCCGTGCGGGCCGGTAGTGCCACCGCCGCGCGCACCGCCTCGGCGTAGCGCCGGAACAGCTCGGCGTGCTGCAGAGAAGCAAGGTCGTGCGGGAAGGGGCCGCGCCAGGGCAGGGGTGGGAGAAGCGCCCGGGACGCGCGCGCCGCGCGGAGGCGGTCGCGGATCCGCCGCGCCTGGGCGCAGCGCTTGCGCAGGCGCTTGGCCCGCGCGACGCGACGGAAGAGCTCCGCGTCGGGACCGGGATCGGAGGCGGGGAAAGCGGCCGGCGCCGGCAGGGCGGTTAGCGTCTGTGCGGCCGGGAAAACCGCCGCCGGCAGCGCGAAACTGTGGGCGAGCATGGTACGCCGCGAAAGGCCTGTGCTACGGGTAGCCTTGGCCATGACCGGACTCCTCAGAAGTCGGGTTGTGGTCAGGCGCGGGAGGGTGTTCCAGCACCCTCTCGCGCCGCTCAAAGTCATCAAAATACCGTAACCTCACGATATTATCTCCATATCGTGAGATCAAGATAATCTCGTAACCTTGACTGAATTTCTGACTAAAGAAAGTATCGGCGCGTGATGACGCCTTCCCAATGCCGTGCTGCCCGTGGACTGCTCAGATGGAACCTACCAGCACTTGCCGAAGCTTCTGGAGTGAGTGTCAGTACCGTCAATAGTTTCGAGCTGGAGCGGAGGACGCCGATTCCGGCAAATCTTGCGGCTATCAAGTCTGCTTTCGAGAAAGCCGGCGTCGAGTTCCTTGACGCTAATGGTGGCGGGCCAGGCGTACGGCTACGGGAGTGATGTCGAAAACGCCGTAGTCTCCCGACGATGGATTTTCACATCCTATGTACCTGCGGTGCCCACAGTCGATCTGTGGCACGTCAATAAAGGCTTGTATTGAAATGAAAATCGACGGCCGGTGGCCGACTGCGCTGGGGCCTGCAGACGCTTACAGCCACTGAAGGCGGTCATCAGGTTCAACTGACGTGCCCAGGGCTCACGTGCTATTTGCAGTCACTGCTGAGTTACCCATTGCCCGATTTCACTTCGCCAATGGTTCTTAATGACTTCCGGCTGCTCGTTTGAAAGCCGTCCCAGAGAAATCCAGTTTGATGGCCACGGCAAATGGAAGCGAAATGCCACCAGTGCAGCTGGTGATCGAATTGGAAGCATTGCTTGTTTAGGCAGCGAGATACGATCACCTCTTTCCCCGTGGGCAATTTTTTCCATGATACTTCTGGCTTTCTCACGACAGAAATTCGGAGATACCCATAATCCCGATTGAACTGCAGCTGCAAAAAAAATGTCGAAGTAAAAGTACGAGATTTTGAGCTTGTCTTGCTGAGCGGCTTCACTATCGATTTCATGAAGAAGAACGCCGCCCATCGCGCCGTCAATTCCTCCAATTGGGGAATGATCTATTTGGGGTGATATGTCGCGATCACCATATGGAACCTGTAAGAGTTTTGGGTGGACATTCCATGCATTGACATTTGCTCCACTCAGCGTGGATTTATTTTGTACATACAAGAGATCATAATTAATTGAGGCAACAAAATCATGGCCACTATTGTCGATCTCAGGCTCTGTCATCAGCAACTGCTCCCCGGAGCGAGCTGCAGCAAGCTTCATTTCATAGGCAGCGCGTAGATGCAAAAGCTTCTCGCGCGCCACAAAATGTCGCGGGCTATTGAGAAAGTCGAAGAGGCCCATGAACCATGTATTTCATAAAAGGACACTGCAAGCAACGCTAAGGAGAGGTTGCTTTGAACCCGCAGGTGGACCTTGGATGTGATCCAGTCGCATGGCTACTTCTAACCGAATTGAGCTTGCGATAGTTAGGAGCGCTGAACGAGATTGGGCCTTCGACATGGCGCGATATCAAGTGTGCGCTGATTTAATCGCGCGAGAATGGCATGCATCCTATATGCCGATGCCTGGCCCGCGCTTGTGACCAAACTCCCAAGATATTCAGCTGCCCCGGACGAGGCCGGAGACCTGCCGGCCCAACGCCTTCTCGATGATCGGCGGCCACGGGACCAGCGTGAACTCCGTTGAGCGCTCCACCAGGGCGTACTTGCCGCTGACGAGCCGCACGGACTGCCGGTAGGTACCGCTGATGCGCTCTCCGCTCTCCACCATACGGAAGTGCAGGCCATTCCGCTGAGCCAACTTCTTGTCGGAGTTCTCAACTTCGCGTCGGTTTAGGGCGACGAGCATGTCGTGGTGGGTGACAAACTCGGCGACGATCTTTCTCACCAGCCCGTCCGTGATTAGCTATCGGCGACGTCTGGCGAGCGTAGTAGATACATTCCTGCCGAAACTTGATTCCCTGACATCGAGACCTGATGCATGAGCCGGCCGATGTAGCTCTTGGTGCGGCCGTCGCCGATGCTGCAGATGTGTTCTAGCTTCGCCTAGGCGATGTTTTCGCTGTCGTCTGCCATGGTCGCTCACTGACTCAGGCGCGCTATCGCCCGCCAAAAACAGCGCCTTCCTCCTTGCACCAACAATTCCGCAATCCCATCAGCGCTTTAGCGCTGACCGCCTGCACAGGGGCGCGGCCCAATGTGCAGGCCAACCCGATGTGCAGACTGGAAAAAGCGCCGCTTTGCACCATCACCTTTTATCTTGCCCTCACTAATTGGGAGCCTCTTTTTTGGGCTCAGCTTCCCTTCTTTCGCTGCACCTTCCATGACGTGCTCCTCGCTTCGTTTCGCTCCACCCGCTGATACGCGCATCCGCCTGGTGGTCCATGCCCTACTGCGTGCTCGACTGATGCCGGCACAAGCTGCCGTCAGAGAGGCGAGAAGGCCCTAGCACTCACGTCGTGTTCATGGGCAATTGCTTGCCTGCGACTCCGGCAAGATAGCGGGCTCATTCCCGTCTGCGACCCCACCAGGGGACGCCTCCGCCGTAGCGGATTCCGTTCAAGTGTTGTCTTCAGCGCACTCTAATCTGCTCCCTCCAAGCATGGATCAGACCTCTGCCGGCTCGCTTCGCAGACGCGAATACTGAAACTCCGTTCCATCGATCCATATGCGATGGAGGATCACTGCAAGCTTCCGCGCCACCGCTACGATGGCCCGGCGTAGGCCCGATCGACGTTGAATTGACATGCCCCAGGCCTTCAGCGCGGACCACTTCTTGACCCGCTGGAGCAGCGAGGAGGCCGCCTCGTAGAGCAGAGTTCGGACCTCCGGATCACCGCATTTCGAGATCCGCCCATCGTAGTCGACAGTGCCGGACTGATAGCGTCTTGGTGTCAATCCGAAGTGTGCGCCGACCACCTTCGGAAGCATGCTTTCTGTCATGTTCTGGAGGATTGGCTCCTCGTCGGCCAATCGCTCGCGTAGATCGCGTTCAAAGCGGGCGCGGGTCGTTTTGCCGAGCTTCACACCGAACACCTTCAAAGTGCCTCGAATGGCGTTCTCGACGTCCAAAAACTTACGCTTTAGGAGCCGCCGATTGGCGAGGAGAATGCGCATTCGGTGGGACTCGGCACTCTTCACGTGGACCTCGCGGAACCAGCCCGTTCGCATCATCTGCGCTATACCGCGGGCGTCGTTCCTGTCCGTTTACGCATCGCACCAAGCGCTGCCTTCATGTGCTTGGCCTCAACGACGATGATGGGCAGGACCTCTGCGCGCAGCTCGGTGGCCAGCCAGGGCGACAGGGAGCTTGCCTCTAGGCCGACGCGTCGCAGGTTTTCTGCGAAAGACTTGAGAGCTGTACGGATTGCTCCGGGCTCGGTGTCGACTTTCGATTCCCTCAGGATCCGACCCGTATCGTCGAGAATGCAAACGCTTGTCTCGTCCAGGGAAACGTCCAAACCAACGAAGATATCCATGGAAGGGCTCCGTTTATGAGAGGGGGGTCTCCCCTTCCTACCTTGGCCCTTCGGAACCTTGCCACCTTGTGCAGCTATAGGCTCCAGCGACCAATAATGACAAAAGCCCTCCGATTCTTCTTCGCCCTCTCTACGCGCTATTATGATCTTTTCAAGTTTCCTGAAACCATTTCCCCAGCTTCTCGTTTTCGATTGCCCGCTTTCGAAGCGAGGAGACATTTGCGGGTTTATGGCAATACCACGAAGAGGTCGCGTTCGGCGAAGCTGCTTCGGGTCGAGAGAGGCATCGTATTCAGGACTGTGCGAACTCGTCGGGGTCCTTGGCCTCCATGACACGCTGGGTCGAGGCTCGCGCCTTGTCGACATCACCGCCACGCTTGCGGACCTCCTCCTCAAGCATCTTGACCATGGCCTCGTAGTTCGGACCGAACTGCGCCGAAAGCGCGATAGATTTAGTCTTCGCGGTGACGTCTTGGTAAAGCTCTTCAAGGAGCGTCTCGGGCGTCTCGGGCAACTCGGTATTATTGTTCTTTATAGCACCTTCAAACGCTTCCCAACCGATCCGCAATTGCTCGGCCCGCGCGGTCAGGTCGTCGAAGATATTCTTCTTCGCAAGCTTGAGCGTCGCTCGGTCGGTCTCGCGGTCAGCGACCTCGGAGCCAATCTGGTCTAGATAGAGATACACTTGCCATACTGCCTGTAAGGTGTCTGGGACGACCTCTCCTCTCGGCTGCGGCATTTGGAGGTGGGGTCGCTCGTCAAGCAGACACCGAAGGAGTTCCGCTTGCCGGCGTTGGTCGGCCAGCAGCATCGGGTCCGAGCGGCCAAAGTTGAACATGTGGCTCAATGCCTCCAGTCGAAGGTCTCGCCAGATGCCGACCACGCTGTCGTTGCGCCTCTTGTGTGCCGGATATTCCACACGGCCGGAGTTCACGTCATCCACGAAGTCGCGAATCGTCTCTGCCAAGGCAACGGCCAAAGCCTGCGGCCCGAGCCAATTTTTGGCCAAAGCCTCGACTGCCCCTTCGGGTGCCGTTCGCTTCTTCTTGAGCCATTCAAACATGCGACCAGAATAACTCCACAAGCAGTGGGAAACGAGATAGAAACCTAATTTTTCTCGCCTTATTCGTGTATTATTTCTGGCGGGACCGGGGGGGGGCAGGCATGAGCTCAAAGGGGCAACTTATAGTATTCGAACTCCTCTCGGGTCTGTTCGGCTGGGTGTGGATCAGCGGTGGTATCGCCGCACTCATTTTCGCCGGTTTGGTGTTGTTCGGCGACTGGAGTTGGTGGAATGTGCTCTACGCCGCGATCGTCAGCGGGGTCGCAAAGTGGCTCGCGATGGGCTTTTTGGATAACCAGAAACGGGTCGCATTCGAAGCGGACATGGTGTCGAAGGGCATGTCGCCGAAGGAAGTTGGGCAAGCGTGATTGGAGACATACGCCGGTACGGGCACGTCAATTGCCGTTAGTGGTCGGCCCTCCGAAGCCCCGAAAATCGATGAGAACCAGCAAGAGACCGAGGAGCGAGTCAGGATCATCGCCGACTATGGAGCGTTCATGGAGCGCAATCCGTCAGGAGGAGGCGGCCAAATTTGGGATGTAAAATGCCTCCCGTATGACAAAGGGACCATCTTGGACGCCATCTGTTTGGAGATCGTGAGGGAGACTGACGAAAACCGGCTTGAGGCGCTCAAGATTGGCGCACTGTCCCTAGCTGACTATCAGGACGGCGTAGGTGACCAGCCGATTTCGACGCTTGGTGTTGACCTCACGTCGAATGACCCGGCATCGCTAAACGACGACGACCTAAAAGCGTTAGCGGCCAAGATTGCCGATAATCCGGATCGGGGGCGATTTGAGACGTACAAACCCCTGTAGATAAGGACGTTGCTGAAATTCAGGCGAAGCTACTTGCGGCGGAACAGTTGTGGCTTGACTGACACGGCAACCCAACAGACTAAGTCTAAACGTGTAAGTTCAGCAATAGCGCTGGGCTTCATTGGCACGATCGCCGTCGCGTTGGTGGCAATGCACCCACTCTTTGCAATACTTGCCTGCGGCGGCTTGGCTTATCTCGGGTTTCAGGTTGCAGAACGCTTGCGTTCACCTGGAACAACTGCCGGACAATTCGCATATCTATAAGTCTTCTGGATGCTTATCTTCTTGCACCCTTTCGCAGCGGTGTCCGGGTTCGTCTACGCCTTTGCTCAGGCAGGCCGTATCTATGGTGAGTGGACGGTTTTGGGGGCGACACGACCAGTGGGTCTATCCAAGCAAGGCTTAGTTGGGCTTCTCGGGCCCTGCAAGCCTGCGGATAATGCCTGCATCGAGGCGCTCAACAGCCGGTTCCGGCAGGAGTGCCTCAAGCAACCTAGTTCCTGTCGATGGCGGACGCGCGCCGTCGGATCAACGACTGGAAGGAGGATTATAAAGAAGCCCGGTTGCACTCGGCGCTCGGAAACTTGACGCCAAGCGCCTTCGCGGCCTTACTAAGACCAGCCCGAAAGGTCGTATGAAACCCTGCCCAAAATCAGTGGCAATCCCATCATCCTCTTTCCCAAACATAAGACTGGGCCAATTTGATGGGGGAGAATCCAAATGGAATCGGGCCTGAGGCTAACTGATTTCCGTCAACCCGCCCAGGCTTCGGAATACGAAAAGTATTCCGCTATCTCCAGATGGGAATATTCTAAGTAAATGGAAAAAGAAGACCGTGCTATTCTACGTCAACGGCTTTATGGGCATTCCCCTAAAAAGGAAGACTACTCAACCGAAAATTATCAAGATCATTTTCTAGAACAATACAAGCTTTATGTGGAAATGGCAGATCGCATCAGTAACCGACGAGGTGTGGCAAATGCCTTTTTCGCCACCCTCAACACGACATTCCTGTCGGCGATCGTCGGTCTGTTAGATAACGACGTGAGGAATGCTTTTCTCCTTCCCATTGTAGGCATTTTGATCTGTGGTTTTTGGGCAGGTCTGTTGCGCTCGTATAGGAACCTAAATACGGCCAAGTTCGCTATTATTGGATTGATGGAAGAGTCGCTTCCTTCATCGCCATACTGGCATGCCGAATGGTATGCGCTCGGTCAGGGGAATGACTGGAAGAAACATATTCCGTTCGGCGCAATCGAGATATTGATCCCGACTGTGTTCGCACTACTATACGCAGTAGTGCTTGTATTAAGTTGGGTTTGAGTGAATTTAATTTCTTTAGCCTAAATTTGTAGAAATAATAGGAGATAGCAGTGGAGCCGGTGGAGATCATTGTCCTCATTGCTTTGGGAGTAATATTCCTGTTTCTAGTGTTCTATAGGGGGGCCGGGGCGAAACAGCGGGCTTTGATTACTTTAATCCATAATTCGGCGATCGAGCCGGCAGAGCTGAGGAAGGCATTGAGTGACACCCCAGCCTTGAAGCAAAAAAAGTATATGCCGGATATTGTTTCTGAATGTGTCGTTAGAGGGCGGATTGACCTCCTGGATGTAATCGTCTCTACGGGCGTGTCGTTGAAAGCGAATGACAATGTGAAGGCGCCTGTGCTCGGTCTCGCGGCCGCCGCACAGAACCCTGTGCAGGTGGCGCAGTTCCTGATCGATCAAGGGGTTGATTTGGCCGCGCGGGACGGGGCCGATGCGAGGGCCGCCGTAATGGCGGCAAAATTCAGGCAATCTGAATTGCTTAGATTATTGGCTTCAAAGGGAGTCGATATCGATAGGCCTGATGAGGGCGGTTTGACAGCGCTATACTATTTGATCAGCGATATGGAGCCGAGGCTACGAGAACTACTAGACAAAGATCCGGTCAAACAGAAACAAATGACGTTGGATACGATCAGGACGCTTTTGGAACTTGGCGCTAGGGTCGACCGGCACCCGGAAGGATTTCCTGACATTTTGACACTAGCGGTGGCCGGTTACACCTCGGCAGGTCTTCAAGCCTTGTTGGAACATGGCGTACGCCCCGAAGCGGAGGAGGAGGAGAACGACCCACTTTTGTCGATATTGGCCGCGGACGATTCCCCGCCGGCGGAAATACGCGAGAAAGTTGTTCTGCTTTTGAAGTACAACATTATCACCGGCGATCGCGATGATAGGCGCAACGCTATAATTCTCGGGGCTCTTCACGGAGATCAGGCTCCTCGAATTCTCACAAACAACATGATCTCCGGGATGATGTCCGTAGATGAGCGTTTCGACAGCATCTTCAGAAAAGTTCTGCGCGAAAAACTGCAAGAATCAATCCCAGAAAGAGATGCACATCTGCTGCTAGATGAGATAAGCAAACAAATCGCTAGGTTTTTAGATGAGGGCAGGGTTTCAATTATTGACGACTTACAGTCTCGCGGCCTGAACAAAACTGACGCCACCGAGATTTTCGAGAAGGGCGTAAGTTCCTTTAAAATGCAGGTGTGTAAGTACGCCGTTAAGTTCCAAGCCTATCTCTTTCCCGGCGTGAAGCGGCTGCACGATTGCCTGGATACGAAAGACTCACTTTATGAGAGTTTGGTTGAGAAGGTAAATCTTGGCACGGCTGACCGAAATCAGGTAATCGGAGAACTTGAGGCGCAAGGCGTCGCCAAGGCAGGATTCAGGACGCTCGAGCCGGCCTCCCCAGAAGAACGCGCGCATCTGATGGCCGACATTGGGCCAGCGCTGGCGATTGAGGACGTGGAAGAACTGGCGAAGCGCTCCGGTCTAATTAACTTTATCAGCGATGCTACTGCAGCCGGAATCGAGAAAAGCGAGGTATACTTGCGACTTTGGCTCCGGTTCGATGTTAAGCCCTATATGGTCGAAAATATGATGAAACAGGTTTTCGACATATAGATCTATTCCTCATCTCAAAAATAAGTACTCGTTCACTTCCTCCGCATGTGCATGCTGAAGTGCAGCGTGGAGCTTTTTGTAGTCGTAAATCGGCTTTTCAAACTTGTTTTTTTGGAATGTCACGATCATCGGCCATTTGTGTGGGTTAAGTCTTTTATCGTAGGCTCGTGCTACAGCCTTATTAATGAGAAGCTTGATCTTTTGCTGATCTTCGACTTCGTCTTTTGTTGGCGTGACCAAGATCAAGCGTTGTGGTTCGACCAAACGAAGGGCTTCGTCCAACTCCCACACAATTCCCGGTGTCTCGCTGACCCGTAGTACAACGCGTTGTGCGCGCAAGAGGAGATGGCGAACGACATTCTTCCAGCTATCGTGAGGCAAGTAGAGCCGCGCGGCTTCCTCGGCGCGTTGGCCCCCTTCACCGGGGACACCAAGAGCAACAAAGTCACCATAGCGCCCGAGTTGATCGACGATGATCTTTTCGTAGGTCCCAATGCCAATCCGACGCCGTATGCGCGAGATAATTCCGAGATCGGTCTGATCGTCTTCGAACGAACGCAGATAAAGCAGCGGACTAATTTGCCGGCTAAGTAAATGAAGGGCGGCTTCGCTGTCGTTTCCAGCTGTTGTGCGACGTGCACTTGATGTTCTTATAAACTCCGAAACAATGTATTCATCAAATCCTGCCGCGAGGAGTTCCTTCTTAACATCGAAGTTCGAAAGCCCCTGCTCTATTTTCCAAACAAGCTGGCTAAGTAGCTTGAGATCTTTTTTCTCTTCTTCACTGTATATTCTGTATCCTTCAAACAATCTGCTTGGCAAAACGTGCGGTTCGGGGAAGTCGCGGTGAAGCGCGTTGATCTCTAAGAATTTGTCCTCCAAGCGTGCTTTTATTTCATCAGACAGCGTAACAACTTTAGGCTGACTCATCGCTTCCCGGAAAGCGCGATCACGATGCTCTTGTTCAAGCCGACGCAGTTCAACAGTTAAACGGGAAGGACTCCTAGACCTCAAAACCCTGGACAGAATTCTCTGCGACGATTTGCCTGGAATTTTGTAGTGCAGATACTGACTGATTTCCTGCTCTGAGAACCTGTTGTTTAGGGCACTACCTATCGCCTCAGCAACTGAAAACTCGCCAGAAACCCTTGAAAAAAATCGATCGAGGGAGCGTCTCATCAAAACCTCAGTTTGACGTTGGCTTCGCCAGTACCGCAGAGAACTCAAGAACAACTTGGTCCTACCACCAAATCGATGACACGCCGCTACTGACCTGCGCACCGCTCGTCCGGTGCTCAAACCCATCTTGCCTCGCCATGAAACGCAGGCCTACTCGACGCACCAGCCGTTGCTTTGTCCTGATTCACGGAGCCAAATTTTAACCTATGAACCGGATCTATCAGTTGTCCTAGACCCATAGGACTAGGCCATTCTGCTCTTGAGCTTGAGAGGAGGGAGCGACGGTCGTTTATGACACAACGCGAAAATCGCTAAGCTTTCTGTTCTTGGTTGGTTTGAGGGGCATAGCAGACGCTACTGGGGAGAGCGAAGGCGCTATTGGCGCCCGAAGATCGTATTTAGACCGGTACCGACACTCCCATAAGGGACATGTCGGTTTTGTGTTTTAAGGCCCGGCTTTCCGCTAAGTCCTGCCGTTTCTCCGCTGCCCAGTCGAGGATGGTGCCGAGGTCGCCGTGCAGGGTGGCGTCGATCTCGCCGCGCTTTGGGCCGGGTGTCAGCGTGGTCCTGCCGACGATATCCCGGATGGCCTGGGTCGCCGCAGCGCGCTCCTCAGGGTGCTGCAGCGCCTCGGCGAGGTGTTCCACCTTGCGGCGGCCATGGTGCAGGGTATCGGGCAGCTCCTCCGTCGCGCTCTCCAGCCGCCTCTTGAGGTCCGCCTGTTCGGCCTCCAGGGTCTGCAGGCGCGCCATCAGCGCGCGGCTGTAGCCGCCCGCCTCCATCACGGCGACGATCTCCGCAATGTGCTTGTCCACCTGGACCAGCGCCCGGCGATCTGCGCCGGCCATGGCGCGGCCTTCGCGTTTCAGGCGGTTCGTCTCCTCGACGTAGGCGCGCATGGCCGTGGCCGCGACCTTCGGGGCCATCAGCCGGTCGCGCAAGCCGGCCAGGACGCGCTCCTCCAAGACGCCGCGGGCAATGGTGCGGCTGCCGCTGATGGAGCCGCTCCTTACCGCTCTGCTCGGAGACGAGCACACGGTCGAATGCCGATGCACTGTCCGAAGAAGCTACGTCTGCTTCCGAGAAGTGAGCTTATTTCACCTAGTTTTCCGGGGCAGCGTTTTCAGCATCGGTATCTATCTGGGAGCCGAATGCTACCTCCTCGACTATTGCAAATGACCCGGAGCGGACACCCGCCTCCCGTGGAAAAGACGTCCACTTTGCGTCCAATATCGGACCATGAGGGCGTCTTTTCCCCAGCCCAAATGTAAATGTTACCATGGTGAAAATGCAGCTTGCGCCTTTGCGCGTCTTTTCTTGGAAAGGTTTCGCTAATACTTTTCGACCATGAAAAGTGCACCTCTAGACAGGCGAGTCGCCGTTCAAACCAACGCCGAACCAGTGGTTCAGCCATTGAGCCATTTGCGCGAGGAGCCGTATATCGTCTTGCTCGGCGAACCTGGAGCAGGAAAATCCACCACACTACTGTACGAGGCGGTCGCCGAAGATGGGGAGGTCATGACCTGCCGAGAGGTGATGAACGGTACACCGTTGAGCAACTCCGGTACCGCCTATCTCGATGCACTCGATGAGTTCCGTTCGGGTGACAATGGCAAGGACAAGCTTCTGCAACTCGCCAATGCCATATCAGCAAGCGATATCCGTCGATGGCGCCTCACCTGTCGAGTTGAAGACTGGCGAGACGCGGCCGACAGCAACGCAATGCGGCGCGCGGCGAACAACGAACCGATCATCGTGGCGCACCTCCTTCCGCTGGACGAAGAGGAGGCGCAAGCCATATTAGGCGCGCTCGAGGAGCCCGATCCGAAGAGTTTTGTCCAAGAGGCGCATGATCGAGGCGCTAGCGCGTTTCTCGAGAACCCGCTAAGTCTGAGGTTGCTCCACTCCGCTGTCGTTTCGAATGGAGTCTGGCCGACGACACGCTTTGAGTTGTTTGACAGAGCCATCTGGGCACTCGCTCATGAGCACGACCGTGAACGCGCAACCGATCCACGACCGAGCATCGAAGAAATCATCGGTGCTACCTCGGCCATGTGCTTCTACTTTCTGGCTTCTGGGGCAAGAGCACTCTGGCGCTCAAACACACTACCGCCAGACGCAACTGATACTGAGTACGTGCCTATTCATGGCCTGGGGCTCGAATCGCGTGTCGCTGCGGCCTCGTTGGATACACCCCTCTTCAGAGGCGAGGGGCATGCGTTTCAGCCTTTCCACAGAACGGTAGCGGAATTTTTGGCCGCGCGGTTTCTGGCAGCAAGGGTGGTCGGGGCCGCCAACTCTCCGGCGTTTCCACTACGCCGGGCGACTGCCCTCGTTGCAGGAAAGGATCGCAAAGCGCCAAGCGAACTCAGGGGACTGTACGCGTGGTTCGCCGCCCATCTCCAAAAGAAGGGGGATCCGGAAGGGGCACGACGGCTCATTGAGCGCGATGCTGCGACAGTGCTGGCATATGGCGATGCTGCGGCGTTCGACACGGCGGGCCGCAAGGAGATTCTCAACAACCTGGATCAGGAAGATCCATACTTCCTGACCTCGCAGAACGATGCGACCGTCTTTGGCGGACTCGCTGGCGATGATCTTGCTGACGACTTTATCGCCATTCTCGACGCCGACGTACGTAGCCATCTCCAAGTCACAATCCTTCAGGCTCTCGCTGACGCACCCCCAATCGAAAGAATGTCGGATAAGTTACGGGAAATCGCGCTCACTAACAGCCGGCCACTATGGATGCGGGAACGGGCCGCGGAAGTGTTTCTGAGAAAGGCTACCAATCAGAACTCCGCGCGGCATGCTCTGTTCGAGGATCTGGGCGCTACGGCGTCGGACCGAAGCCAGTTGGCGATCCGCGCTCGTATCCTGGCCGGCACGCCCACCGATGACATTCAACCCGAAGAACTCCGCCAGCTCTTATTGGATTTCGATGCATCGCCGCCGCGATCGCGAGATGAAAAGGATATTGACGAGACCGGATCATTGGTATCGCTGACCATTGCACTGCGACGATCTCCGCGAGCTGAATTCTTTGACGAAGCGATCGAAAGAGACGGCAATCAACGTCGGCACCATTGGCAGGTGCAGTCGTTGCTCACTCAAGCGCTCGCATCGGCAATTGATGATAATCCGGACATTACCGCGGAGAGGCTCTGGACCTGGCTCAGTAACGTTCGCGAACATCCTTGGGACATGTTCGACAGCGACGTCGTCGAAGCGATCCAGAGGTGGATCGATCGCGACACCGATCGCCGGGAATTGGAGCTCTTCTTCATGCTGATAAACAACAGCCCTGCGGAAAAAGGTCCGTGGGTGGTCAGCAATCACTACATTTCGACAACGCGGCGACTGCCGTCAGAGGCGGTGATCAAAGGACTGATCGATCTCGCCAAGACAAAAAAGAAGGGTCGAGAGCGCAAACGTTTGTTTCAGGTCGCAGCCTATGCCGCACGCAGCGAAACTCGGTGGCCGAAATGGCGAGATCCGATTATATCGCAGCTTGAGCAGGAGGGCGGATTCAAGGGATTCATTAAGTCACTCCTGGCCGACCCAAACTCGCGATGGAAGAAAAAAGAGGCGAAGCGGAAGGCCGAGCAAGACAGGGAAACAGAAAAATCGCGAAGAGAGAACGTAGCTGAACTCACACCAAAGCTGATCGCCATTGCTACCGGCACACCGAGTGAGTTCGGTATCTTAAGCACGGCAGCTGAGCACTACCGGAACGCAAGGATCGCAAAGAATCGGTCTCCGCTCGAAAACGTCACCAAATACACGAATGAAGAGATTGCTGGCGCGATTGCCGAAGGCTTTGTCCAGTTCGCAATCCATACCGACATCAAGGTTGGTATCGAAGAACTCGGCAGGGCAGCGGCTAAGAACAGTGCATACCGACAAGAACACGTGGTCGGTGCGGGACTGCACCAGGCACTCCTGCATCGCCGGGAAAACGATCTCTCCGCGTGCCCCCTAGTCATTGCTTTGGTTGGTCTTCGACAATCGTATTTCAGTGGCGACGAGGAGCCGTCGATTGCCGCATGGGCCGTCGGTCGCTTGGCGCGAGACGCTGATCAAGGTGCTGATCTGATTTTGCGCTACTGGAACGCTGCCCTCGATGCGGGCGATGACGGCCTCGATGCCATCCATCATCTTACGAGCGCGGGCGAACCAGAATTGGTCTCCAAGTGTCTCACGGCACTGCTTGAGACGAGACCGAATTTGCCGGAACAGGCTCTTAGGCAGGCCCTGAGCGCGTGCTCGGCCAACCTGGGCTCGAGCGAACTGGTTGACCTTGTTCGGCGCACCTTCGATCGCGATGACCTCGAAAAGAAGCAGAGGGAGATGTGGAACTTCGTCGGTCTAGCCCTAATGCCTGCGGTCTTTTCGGACCAGTTGTCCGAAGCCGAGCAGGAAGCAGCATTGTTGGCCCCTTACGGGGATTTAGCCAAAACATTCAACAGACTGTGCCCGGAGCTCGATCTGTTGGATCGCATGAGAATTGGGGTACTTGGAAAGAAGTATCCCGCAAACGATTATGACTGGCGACATTCAAATAGCGTGAGTGGGATTGTCAGGACCGCAATCCGACGTCTCAGCGCCTCCAAGGCGACTGACGCCGGTGAGCATCTAAAGGCACTAGCTCCGCAAGTCCATGCAAGCTGGCAGCCTCAGATCGCTCATTCGGCTGCCGAACACGCTCGTAAAGTCCGCGATGAGCAATTCACCGCGCCTTCCGTCAGCCAGCTTTTGAACGCGCTGGAAGATGGTCCTCCGGCAAGCCCAACCGACCTCGCCGCTATCGTATGTGAAGAAGTCGAGCGGTACAAAAGGACCTTGAGAACTGGCAGTGAAATGCCATGGAAACGCTTCTGGAACACGGATAGCTACGGCGCGGCAACTAATCCGCAAATCGAAAACGAAGACAGAGACCGTCTCCTCGAACTCTTTAGGCCCCGGTTCGAAAGATATGGCATAGCAGCGAGCCTTCCTGAGGCCCGTCGCGGCGAAAACACCAGGGCCGATATTCTTCTACTGAGTCATGCCGGTAAGAACCTCCCGATCGAAGCCAAGAGACACTATAACGACGAACTCTGGACCGCCCTTGTCAACCAACTTGCGGGATATGCTTTGGATGAGCATGCGTGCGGTTTCGGGACTTACCTTGTTTTCTGGTTCGGCGCCGAGTTCAAAACTCCTGCCAGGGACGATGGCGTCGAGGCTCCGGACAGCGCCGAGGCGTTGGCGACGATGCTGACCGACGACCTGCCTAGTCATTTGAAGGACAAGTTGACTGTTGTCGTTTTAGATGTCTCTCGTCCTCGGTCGATGATCGCGGCGACGGAAGAACGTTGCAAGAAGTCGTGCAATTGATGCACTCACAAGACCATCCTCAATCAGGTAAGTCGACCAGGACGCAAACAGGTAGAGTTCGGCTCAAATTCGATCTTCTGAGGGCGGTAAGCTGGTGCCTCTTTTGGCACGCCTCAGGCCATCTGAACTTCTCGTCCAAAGGTCCGTTTCAGCCGTGATACTGGTCATTCGCCGCCAACAACACGGCCGGCCGCCTTGGGTCAGAAGTAGTCGTCGGACCCTTCTGACTAATAGTTCCTGGCCCTAGTCTCTTTGTCGGTACTCCGCCCAACCGAGGCGTTGCGCTCGTGCAGCCCCAGAATGCTGCTGTCAGATTGGGACAGCAAGCGAATGTCGGTCTCGGTGGTTGCGGGCCCCCGCAACCAAACCTCAAAAAAAACTAAGACAGTCCCGTAAGGGACGTGACGCCAACGGCGCCGCATGAGTTCGAGAAAGCAGAAAGGGCCACTCTACAGGGTGGCCTTTTTGTGTTCCGGACTAAGCGTGTGAAAGCTCAATCGGTAACTTCGCTCTGAATAGAGACGCGAAAGCGCCCAACAAGTGGATTGACGTCTCGCAGTCGATGACAGACGCAGAAAGAGAGGCTTGGAAGGCCTTCCGAGACTGGCTTGTAGAGCACACTCGGGATCCGCCACTGCGATAGCGGCTCCACAACAAACCCGATACCGAGGCCGGCAGATACAAGAGTAAGTAAAGAGATCGAGTTGTCGGTTTCGAAGGCGATGTTTGGCTTGAACCCCGCGGACAGAAAGCTCTCGAAGAGTTTTCCATGGATAACAGGGCCGATATCGCGGCGAACCATAACGATGTCTTCATCGGTCAGTGACCCGAGGCTGACGGTGTCTTCCGACGCGAGGGGATGAAGATGCGGCATCGCGCACAGATAGCTATGGGTCGCAAAAGTCCGATAGGTCAAACCTTCCTCGAAAACAGGTGGATGCAGAAGGGCGACATCTAACTCCGATTGGGCAAGAGCTTCTTCGAGAGCATGCGACGTGCGCTGGACAAGATGGAGTTTGACGCGAGGATTATCTTCGCGAAATCGCCGCACGATATTCGACAGAACAGTGAGCGCGGTGATGGCGGTATAGCCGACACGCAGAGTGCCTTCATCGCCTTCCTTGATTCGATCGGCGCTCTGCTGTGCTTCTCGCGCGGCATCTACCGCGGCGACTGCTCGCGGAAGGAACAGTCGCCCTTGTTCGGTAAGAACAAGGCCCCGTCCTTGACGCCTGAACAAAGCAAATCCCGCTTCATCTTCAAGGCGTTTCAAGCGCGCCGTGAGGGCCGGCTGGGTCACATTCATGATCCGAGCCGCGGCGCGAACTCCCCCCGTTCTGACGACTTCGACGAAACACTGGAGCGTCTTCGAGTCCATGGCCGATTGATAAATTCTGGTGATCGGTATTGGAAGAAGGTTCGATCAGAAATTCGCAAATGGATGACCACCTCCACCGTGAGACTGCGGATCGCAGGCCTTCGCGTACATCACGATCGAGGAGGGTCAAATGGATAGACGACAGTTCGTTTCCGCTGCCGGCGCGATTCCGACAGCCGGATCGCTGATCTCATTGAGCAAGCCTGCAATCGCTCGGAGCACAATCCGTTGGCAGATGGTCTCTCGGTGGCCCGAGGAATTTCCCGACCAGATGGCCTCCGGGCGTCGGCTTGCCGAGCGGATCGACCAGATGTCAGGTGGTCGTCTCTCGGTCGAGGTCCTCGGGCCGCGCGACCTGGGCGACTATCGCGATACCTTCGACAAGGTGGCGTCCGGTGAGATCGCCATGTCACGAAGCCTTTCCTACGATTGGCGTGATCGTGGCTTGGCGTTCGAGATGTTCACGGTCGTACCTCTCGGCATGACGGAGACCGAGCGCACGATCTGGATACAGGACCTCGGCGGACAGGCGCTTTGGGACGATCTGTTCGGTGCGTTCGGCGTGAAACCCTTTCTGGCGGGCTCCCTCGGACCGCAGTCCTTCGGCTGGTTTGGGGAACCGATCCGATCGCTCGACGATTTGAGGGGACTGCGATATCGGACCACGGGTATCAACGTCCCGATCATGCGCGAGCTCGGCGTCAGCCCCGTCAGTATGTCGCGCAGCGAAATCGGGCCAAGCTTCGAAGCAGGGGACCTCGACGCGTTCGAACTCGTGGGGCCGGCTGTCGATCTCGCCTACGATCTCCATCTTTTCTTGCCGCACTACATCTTCCCCTCGTTCCACCAGACTGCCGGATCGATCCAGTTGATCGTGAACCGTGAGCTCTACGAAGGCCTTCCGGGGGATCTGCAAGCCATTGTCGCCAATGCCGCTCAAGCCGAACACCTTGCGAATCTGACACGGGTGCATGCCAGCAACATTGCCGCGCTGCGGGTTCTCAGGGAGCAGCACAGCGTCACGATCGGCACCGTTCCCGACGACGTACTGACCCGGATCGGCGAGGTGGCGAGCAACATTCTTTCGGCATCGCGGGACGAAGCAACGTCGGAGCACCAGCGGGTGTTCGATAGCTTTATCGATGCACGTGCTCGGATCCGCGAATGGATTGAGCTCTCGGAGGGCAATTTCATGCGCAGCCGTGCGCTTCCATTCAACTATCCGTCTGCAGGATAGAAGCATCACGGCATTGACGCTCAGTGTTCCTGGCCGGGCAAGTCGGACTCCGGCTTGGCTTGGCTTGGCTTCTCAAGCTGCTGTGTGGAAAAGCCTCTGCAGCTGTCGCCGGGTGCGCTCCCCGGCACCCCGAAAACTACCGGCACCCGCCATCTTCAGGATCGGCGGGTGCTTTGTGTCTCGGCTGCCAGCCTCAAGAGAACGCCGAGCGGGAAACCGCACCGCCCACCAAGCTGTGACTTCAACCCTAGGCGTTCCTCCTGCTACAGCGGTGAAAACACGCTGCGATAGGAACCCGACGACTGATGGCTGAGCTTTTTTCTCCCTTCGCCCTGCGCGATGTGACCTTCAAGAACCGTATCGCCGTCTCCCCCATGAGCCAGTACCGGGCAAAGGACGGCCATGCGAACGGCTGGCACGCGGTGCACCTCGGCCGTTTCGCCCTGGGCGGTGCGGGCTTGGTCTATGCAGAAGCGACGGCCGTCGAGGCGGACGGGAGAAGAACCCACGGCGACCTCGGTCTCTGGAACGATACGCAGGCGGAGAGCCTGGCACCCATCGCGAGGTTTCTGAGCGAGGAGGGCGCGGTTCCCGGTATCCAGCTCGGTCACGCCGGCCGCAAAGCGTCGGAGCGACGGCCCTGGCACGGAGAGACGCCCGTTGACGACGAGGATATCTCTGAGCGGAACGAGGCTCCCTGGAGGGCGATCGCCCCCTCGCCGATCCCCTATGCGGAGGGCTGGCCGGACCCTGCGGAGATGTCGGAAGCGGAGATCGCGCGGGTGATCGCCGCGTTCGGCGCGGCCGCGCGGCGCGCCCAGGAGGCCGGCTTCAAGATCGTCGAGGTCTATGCGGCTCACGGATTCCTGGTTCATCAATTCCTGTCGCCCATCGCCAACCGGCGTCAGGATCGCTGGGGTGGAAGTGGTGAGAACCGCCGGCGCTTCGCCGTCGAGGTGGCGAGATCCATTCGGGCGAACTGGCCAGAGGCCTATCCCTTGGCCTTTCGTCTCTCGGCCACCGACTGGCTGGACGGCGGGATCGAGGCGGAAGACGCGGTCGAAACGGCCAAAGCGCTCAAGGCGGCGGGCGTCGACATGATCGACTGCTCCACGGGCGGCATCGGCGGAAAGGAACGGCCGCGTCGCATGGTCATCGAGCAAGGCTTTCAGGTGCCCTTTGCCGAACGGATCCGAGGCGAGGTCGATGTTGCGAGCATGGCGGTCGGTTTCCTGTGGGACGCGGAGGTTTGTGAAGAGCTCGTCAAGGCGGGTAGGGCGGACATGATCGCCCTGGCAAGAGAGCTGCTTGACGATCCGAACTGGCCGCTCCACGCCGCGACGAAGCTCGGCGCCGATGAAAACCATGGGATGTGGCCAGTGGAATCGGGCTGGTGGCTGATGAAGCGCCAACGTCTCTTGAGCAAGCTTGGTCTCCGCTAGTCTTGTCCGCTTACCCCCGCTCGGGCCCTCCCGCCTGTTGACGCCGTATCGGCGTAGCCTCCACCCTGTGCCCTAAACAAGAAACCTTTGGGAGCAGGAGGAAAACCGGATGAAGAGACTGCAGTTGCTCGCGATCTGCGCGGCAGTCGCTCTGGGCGCCTTGGAGGCGCAGGCCGGGGATGTGGCAGCCGGAGAGGCGAGGTACGCGGAGACCTGCGTCACCTGTCACGGCAACGCCGGAAAGGGCATGGCCAGTTTCCCGGCGATTGTCGGCAGGGACGCGGACTACATCGCGAGTCGGCTGACGCAGTATCGTGCCAAGGAACAGGTCGGGCCCAACTCGGCCATCATGATATCCTGGGCCGTCCCCCTGTCCGATGAAGAGATCGCCAATCTCGCGGCCTACATCTCGACGACCTTTCGGTAATTTCGAGAAGTGGCGGGCGGTCCCCGACGGCCTCGTGCTGCCGGGGGCGGACGACCGATGCAGCGCCCTGCCGGTCGCCATGACCTTCGGCGATTGAGACAGACTCGACGGCAGTTGCCGTTCCGCTACCGGGTTCCTCGGCGCTCGCGATACACCTGTGTGGCGGGCCGTTCAGTCTCTGCTATCAATTTTTCTGACAAAAGCGGTTGAAGTGATCTCCCTCTGGGTTACGATTTCCGACCCCACTCAGTAGGGGAAGAACCATAAAGAGACGGGAGGAACATAACATGAAACACAGTCTGACCCCCTGGTCGCTCGCGGCGGTCGCGGCCCTGGCCATGGCCGCTCTGACCACCTCTCCGACGTCGGGTCTCGCAGACGAGCAGGGCAGCGCCCCCGACCTGACGCACAGCACCGTCCTGTCGGGTTTGGACAGCCCCTGGGACATGGCCTTCCTCGCAGACGGAACCATGTTTTTCACGGAGAAGTGTCGCGGCCTGTCGGTGCGGCTTCCCTCCGGCGACGTCAAGGCTCTTTTGGGAATGAACGGCAGCGAGGGCTATGCCAGCAGAGCGGACGACCTCTTCTGCGAGGGTCAGGCCGGGATGCAAGGCGTGGCCGTCGATCCGGATTTCGACGAGAACCGCTTCATCTACGTCTATGCGACCTCCAGCATGGCGGCGCCGGGCAGCAACCGCCTCATGCGGTTGACGGTAAGCGGCGATCTGGGCGCGGTGTCGGAGCGCAGCGACATCGTGGAGGACGTTCCCTATAAGCCGGAAGCGACCGACCACCCCTTCGGCGGCCCCGGTGCGCACAACGGAGGGCGCGTCCGCTTCGGCCCGGACGGCCATCTCTACCTGACGACCGGCGACACCCACAACGGCGAGGTCCCGCAATCGCCGACGCTTCTCGGTGGCAAGGTTTTGCGCATCGACCGGGACGGCAATGCGGTGGCGGACAACGATCCGCCAGACGGCTTCGATCCCCGTATCTTCACCTACGGCCATCGCAACGTGCAGGGGGTCGCCTTTCGCCCCAGTGACGGGCAGCCGGTCGTGGCAGAGCATGGACCCTGGCATTCGGATGAGGTGACCGTACTGGCAAACGGCGGCAATGGCGGCTGGGATCCGCGCCCCAACATGGCCGGCCGTGGCGATTGTCCCGCAGGCTACTGCGGCTACATGCCGAACCAGATGGACGGCATGGACCCGGTCGAACGGGCCAAGTTTATGCCGATGACAGACACCGGCACCTACCCCGATGCGATGCCGCCGGCCTGGACCAACAACGGCCTCTCGCAAGGCATGTCCTCCGCCGTTTTTCTGCGTGGGGAGCAGTGGGGTGCCTGGGACGGCCGTCTGGCCGTCGGAATCATGGGCATCGGCTTCGGGGGAACCCCCCTCGACATGCGCATCGACGTCCTTGATCTCGCAGAGGATGGACTGTCGGTGACGGAGGTCACGACGATGTCCCTGCCTATGACGGCCGGCCGTTTCCGGTCGGTCGTTCAGGGGCCTGACGGTCATCTCTATGCCGCCGTGGATCAGGGAGAGATCTATCGGCTCACCCCGAACTGAGCCGGTCTCGGCCGTGCTGCCAATCGGCCGTGCTGCCAGTCGGCCGTGCTGCCAGTCGGCCGTGCTGCCAATCGGTGGTGCGGCCGAACTCCCGCATGCCGGTCTGTGAAGGTTGCTGCGGTAAAGAACGCCTAGGTTCGCGGAGGCTTGACGGCGGTCGAGGTGAGATCGAGATCACAGAGACGCTCGGTTTTCCTTGCAGTCCTCCAGCCTTGTCGGCAGGTAAAGAGCATCGTTTCATGACTGTTGGCTGGATTTTTCCGGCCGGCCTACGCTTGTGCTGCGGAAAGGCTGTCGATGACGATGTCCAGACTCTTCAAAGCAGTCGGGCGGACTCTACCTCTGACGCTCCTTCCTCTGCTGGTGGCCCTCTCGTCGCCGGCGGTCCTGGGGCAGGCGGTTCTGGCTCAGGCGGAGGAGGAGGGCGCCCGGCCGCCGGTCGCCGTCATCGTCGCACCGGTCCACCTCGGCGAGATGGTCGATCGCATCGAGGCGCTCGGCACCACACGGGCCAACGAAAGCGTGGGCATCACTGCCAGCGTCACTGATGTCGTGCAGGAACTGCTGTTCGACGACGGGCAGACGGTCGAGGCCGGCGCGGTTCTCGCGATCCTCGACAAGGCCGAGGAGGAGGCCGATTTGAGGGCGGCGCAAGCTATCCTCTCCGAAAGGCGCCTGGCCTTTCAACGCGCTCAGGAACTGGAAAGCCGACAGTTCGCCGCGACCGCCCAGTTGGACGAGCGGCGGGCGGCGCTGCTGGAGGCCGAGGCCGCGATTCAGGCAATCGAGGCGCGGATCGCCAACCGGGTCATCCTCGCGCCCTTCGGCGGTGTGGTCGGCATTCGCGACATCAGCCCCGGGGCGCTGGTGGAGCCGGGCGATCTCATCACCACGCTGGACGATCTCAGCGTGATCAAGCTCGACTTTACCGTGCCCGCTGTCTTCCTGCCGACTCTGGAGCGCGGCCTGCCGATTGTCGCCAAAGCCTCGGCCTTCGGCGGCCGGGAATTCATCGGCGAGATCAGCAGCGTAGGGACCCGGGTGGACCCCGTGACGCGCTCGATCACGGCGCGCGCGCTGATTCCCAACCCCGACGAGGCGTTGAGGCCCGGCCTGCTGATGACGGTCGAGTTGCTCAAGGACGTCCGCCGCAGCCTGATCATTCCGGAGGAGGCGGTCATCCCGCGGGGGCGGCAGAACCATGTGCTGGTTGTCGACTCGGAGACCGAAACGGCCGAAAACCGGGAGGTGGAGCTGGGCGCACGCCGTCCGGGCGCGGTCGAGGTGCTCGGCGGCTTGGAGGAGGGGGAACTGGTGATCACGCACGGCGCGCTGCGGGTCGCGCCCGGACAGCGCGTGACCATCGAGGCGATGGAAACCGGCAGCGAGCCGCTGAGCGAACTGCTCGGCGTGGCAGGAGACGGCTAGCCTTGGTGATCTCGGATCTCGCTGTCAAAAGGCCGGTCTTCGCTTCGGTCATCAGCCTACTGCTGCTTGCGTTCGGGCTGATTTCCTTCGAGCGCCTGCCGTTGCGCGAGTATCCGGACATCGATCCGCCCATCGTGTCCATCGACACGGTCTATCCGGGCGCCGCCGCAAACGTGGTCGAGACCCGGATCACCGAGGTGATCGAGGACCGCATCGCCGGTATCGAGGCGATCCGGACGATCGAATCGATCAGCGAGGACGGGCGCTCGCGTATCGACATTGAGTTCAACGTCGGCCGAGACGTCGACGCGGCCGCGAACGACGTGCGCGACCGGGTGGCCGGCCTGCTCGACAATCTCCCGGAAGAGGCGGATCCCCCGGACATCACCAAGGTCGATTCCAACGACGACGTGATACTTTGGCTGAACCTGGTCAGCGACCGCCACACGGTGCTGGAGTTGACCGACTATGCCGACCGTTTCCTGTCCGACCGTTTTTCGGCGCTCGACGGGGTCGCGCGGGTGCGGCTGGGCGGCGGCCTCAACTACGCCATGCGGATTTGGCTCAACCGCAATGCCCTGGCCGCGCGCGGCCTGACGGTCGGCGAGGTCGAGGCAGCCCTGCGCGCGGACAACGTCGAACTGCCGGCGGGCAGCATCGAGTCCCTCGAACGCCAGTTCACGGTCCGGGTCGAGCGTAGCTTCCTGAGCCCCGAGGACTTCGGCCAGCTGGTGTTAGGCCGCAGCGACGAAGGCTATCTCGTGCGTCTGGGCGACGTTGCGCGGGTCGAACTGGGGGCCGTGGAGGACCGCACCTTCTTCCGCGGCAACGGCGTTCCCATGGTCGGCGTCGGCATCATCCAGCAGTCCCAGGCCAACACCCTGGCGGTGGCCGAGGCGGCGCGCAACGAGGCCGCGCGCCTGGACGGCAGCCTGCCAACGGGCATGGAGCTGCGGGAGAGCTACGACAGCAGCGTCTTCGTTCAGGGCGCCATCGACGAGGTCTACAAGACACTCTTCATCGCCATCGGCCTCGTGGTGCTGGTCATATACCTCTTTCTTGGCAACGTCCGCGCCATGCTGGTGCCCGCCGTCGCCGTCCCGGTCTCTCTGGTGGCGACCTTCATCGCCCTCTACGCTCTCGGCTTCTCGGTCAATCTGCTGACCCTGCTTGCGCTGGTATTGGCGATCGGTCTGGTGGTCGACGATGCCATCGTCGTGCTGGAGAACATCCACCGGCGTATCGAGCGCGGCGAGAGCCCGCTGGTCGCTGCCTTCCGGGGGACCCGGCAGGTCGGCTTCGCGGTGGTCGCGACGACGCTGGTGCTGATCGCCGTCTTCGTACCCCTGGCCTTCCTGGAGGGCGAGATCGGGCGTCTCTTTTCGGAGTTCGCGCTGACCATGGCGGCGGCGGTCGCCTTCTCCAGTCTGGTTGCCTTGACCCTGTCCCCCATGCTGGCCTCGAAACTGTTGAAACCCGGCAGCAGCCGGAAGACGCTGATCGCGCGGGGCGTGGAGCGCAGTTTCGCGGCGGTCGAGCGTGGCTACGGACGCGCCCTGGCGGGTACCCTGCGGCGACCGCTGGCGGTCGGGGTCTTCTTCCTGCTGGTGCTGGGCGGCGCGGCTTGGCTGCAGCGGGAGATCCCGGCCGAGTTCGCGCCGCGCGAAGATCGCGGTGCCTTCTTCCTGCTGATCAACGGGCCGGAGGGCGCCTCCTTCGACTACATGACCGAGTACATGGACGAGATCGAGCGGCGTCTGACGCCCCTGACCGAGAGCGGCGAGGTGACGCGCCTGCTGGTCCGCGCGCCCCGTGCCTTCGGCAACATCGAAAGCTTCAACAGCGGGATCGTCATCCTGGTCCTGGAAGACTGGGCCGAGCGGCGCTCCGGCTGGGACATCATGGAGGAGGTGCGCAGCCTGACCGCCGGCCTGCCGGGCGTGCGGGCCTTCCCTGTCATGCGACAGGGTTTGGGCGGCGGCGTCCAGAAGCCGGTGCAGTTCGCCATCGGCGGCGGCACCTACGAGGAGCTAGCAGCCTGGCGGGACATCCTGCTGGCGCGTCTCGCGGAGGACAATCCCGGGCTGGTCGACATCGACCACGACTACAAGGAGACCAACCCCCAGCTCAGCATCGAGGTCGATCGCGACCGCGCGGGCGATCTCGGCGTCAATCTGGGCGATATCGGGCGTACGCTGGAGACCATGTTGGGGTCGCGGCGCGTCACGACCTTCATCAATGCGGGCGAAGAATACGATGTGATCCTGGAGGGCGAGCGCGAAGTCCAGCGCACGCCGACCGACATTCAGAACGTCTACGTCCGCTCCGCCCGCTCCGGCGAATTGATCCCGCTGTCCAACCTGGTGACCTTGGAGGCCTTTGCCGACTCCTCCACCCTCAACCGCTACAACAGGGTGCGGGCCATCACCATCGAGGCCGATCTCGCCCCGGGCTATAGTCTTGGAGATGCGCTCGCATATCTGGAGGGGCTGGCGGCCGAGCATCTGCCCGACAGCGTCGTCATCGACTACAAGGGCGAATCCCTGGACCTCAAGACCAGCGGCGGCTCGCTGCTCTTCGTCTTCCTGTTGGGGATCGCCGTGGTCTTTCTGGTACTGGCCGCACAGTTCGAGAGCTACATCCACCCGCTGGTCATCATGCTGACCGTCCCCCTGGCCATGGTAGGCGCGCTTCTCGGTCTCTATCTGACCGGCGGCAGTCTCAATATCTACAGTCAGATCGGCCTGATCATGCTGATCGGCCTGGCGGCGAAGAACGGTATTCTGATTGTCGAGTTCGTCAATCAGCGGCGTGACGAGGGTCTGCCCTTCGAGCAAGCGATAATCGAAGCCTCCGTCGCACGCTTGCGGCCCATCGTGATGACGGGGATCACGACCGCCGCCGGCGCCGTCCCCCTGATTCTCGCCTTCGGGGCCGGCGCGGAGACGCGCACGGTGATCGGCACGGTGGTTTTCTCGGGCGTGCTGGCCGCCACGCTCTTCACGCTCTTCGTTGTCCCTGTCGCCTACAGCGTCTTTGCCCGCCGGACCGGTGCACCGGGCGACGTTGCCCAGCGTCTGGAGGCCGAGATGAAGCCAGGGCCGCCGAGACAGGTTGGAGCTGTCCAGGCCGACCGCCCGGCGGCGGAGTAGTCCCAGTTCGAAAGCCGGCTCGCTGCTGAGCCGCGCTTGCCGAAGACCGGAACCAGGGTTTTCCCCCCGAAGGGTTGACGGCAATTGTATGTGTTAACGTGAAACGGCATCTTTAGCTCCTGAACGGTTGGCGACTGTTGGATCCGGAGTTTGTGACCTCGATCCGAGGGCGCGTAACAATGGCGGAGACACCGGACAGGAGGGGGCGGATTTGGACCTCGGGATAAGCGGGCGCAGAGCCCTGGTGACAGGAGCGAGCACAGGCATCGGAAAGGCGACGGCGATTGGCCTCGCGAGAGAGGGCGTGAGACTGGTCATGACGGCCCGAACGGCCGAGCGTCTCCAGGAGGTTGCGCGAGAGGTCCGGGATCTCGGAGCCGCGGTCGAGACGGTGGTTGCGGATGTCACCACGCAAGAAGGGTGCCGACGTGTTGTCGAGGATGCGTTGGAGGCCTTGGGCGGTGTCGACATCCTCATCAACAACGCGGGAAGCTCTCGGCCGCGCCCTTCCGATGCAGGCGCTTCCGGCCCTGGTTGGTCGGATGCCTGGTGGGAAGAGGCACTCGCGCTGAATTTCCTCTCATCCCGCCGGATCACGGAGGGACTTCTGCCGCAGATGAAGGCGAGCGGATGGGGGCGGATCGTAACCTTGACCGGCGCGATGGCGCAGCGGAGCGAGAATGCCGCGACACCGGCCAAGGCGGCGCTTTGGAGCTGGTCTCGAACTCTGTCGGTCGAGGTCGCCGCGGCGGGCATCACGGTCAACTGCATCCAGCCGGGCCGCATCAACACCCCGCAGATTGTCGAGCGTCTCTTGCCGAGCGAGGCCGCGCGTCAGGAGGAAATCGACCGGGGAATCCCGATCGGGCGGTTCGGTGAGCCGGAAGAACTGGCGGCGCTTGCGGTTTTTCTGGCCTCGGAGCCGGCGCGCTACATCACGGGAACGCAGATTCCGGTCGACGGCGGGATGCTGCGTATGGCGCTCCCGTAAACCCGCCGGCAGAGCGACTCCTTCGAGCGTCGAGCGCGGTGCTCGGTAACCTCTGCTTCAGGTGGCGTCCGGTCGTTTGATCCCGCACAGGAAAATGTCGGCGGCGACGGTGAGGTAGGTCTCGATGTCTTCGGGATCGACCTCGGTCTCGATACAAAGCAGCATGCGTTCGTGGGCGTAGCCGGCGATCAACTGAAAGAAACCTTCGGCCGCGCGGCGGCTGTCGAACGGACGGAACTCTCCGGCTTCGACTCTGGCGTTCAAGTAGCTGGAGAGCAGATCCGCGGCTGGCAGGTGTCCCGACTCGTAGAAGACACGGCCAAGGTCGGGGAAGCGCGGCGCTTCCGCGATGACCACTCGGTAGAGCTGAATGCCCTCGGCCGACAGAATGATGTCCAGGAACATGCGGCCCAGGTCGATCAGGGTTTCGCGGGTATCGCGATGGCGGATGCCCGCCTCCCGCAGCGGTGTCAGGAGGGAGTCGCACCACTCCTCGACGATAGCCCCGAACAGTGCCTCCTTGCTGGCGAAGTGGGCGTAGAGCGTCCGCTTGGAGACTCCGGCCTCTGCGACGATGTCGTCGATACCGGCCAGGCCGAAGCCGTCGCGCATGAACACCCTGGCCGCACCGTCCAGGATGGCGCGGCGCTTCTCGGGGCGCAGACGGCTGGCGCGTTCCGGCTGAGGATTTTCGATTGGCGGTTTTTCCATTGATTGCATCATGTCTGATCCGTATAAGCCTCCCTTGCGTATGTAAACAATACTGTTCTGTTTACATTGGAGGCGGGCATGGCTCATGTTGGTCGGAGATCCTGGACGAAGCAAAGGCTTATGAGCCTGGCAGTGGTCGCGGTTCTGGGCGCAGTCGCTGTCTATGGAGTCTCGACCTTGGCTCCTGGAGGAACCGAGGATCGGGCCGAAGGGGCGCTGGCAGTTGCCGAGGCATCGACCGTGGGGCAGTCCGCCACGCTCGGTCCGCACGCGGAGATCGTCCGTCCGGCGGCGGTGATCGAGGTCGCGGCCCGGCGGCCTGCCGAGGTTCGCGCCTTTCCGGGTACGCTGCATCCGGTCCGTTCGTCCCGTCTGGCCTTCCGGGTGGGCGGCCCCCTGACTGGCTTGCCGGTGGAGGAGGGCGATCTGGTCGCCGCCGGAGATCTGTTGGCGGAGATCGATCCACGCGACTTCGAACTGGCCGTGGCTGAACTTGAGGCGCGGCTGGAGGCCGCTCAGGCCGCGCGGCAGCTCGCCATTCTGCAGCATCGCCGGCAGGCGCAGCTCGTGGAGCGCGGCCACACTTCGCGCGCCAATCTGGACGAGGCCATAGCGGAACGCGACCGCACAGCCGCTGAGGTGGCCTCGCTGACCCAGCAGCTCGCAACCGCCCAGGCCGCCTTGGGCGATACGCGCCTGATCGCCCCGTTCGACGGTCGGGTTGCTCGCCTGCATGTGGAACTGCACGACTACCTCTCGGCAAGACAGACCGCCGTCACTCTCCATGATGTCTCAGGCGCCGACTTCGTTGTCGATCTCCCCGAACGCGTGATCGGCCGGCTTCCCTACCTGCAGGGTATCGAGGTTGCGTTGTCGGACGCGCCGAACGGGCGCTACCGCGCCCAGGTCCGGGAGATGGCGTCCGAGCAGGCGGTTGAGACCGGTACCTATCGGACGGCCCTGCGCTTATCCGGCCTGGCGGGTGTGCCGCCCTTGGCCGGACTTTCGGGCACTGCCTACCTGCTGTTCCTCAAAGAGGACTTCCAGCGATCCGGAGAGATCGCGCTGCCGAGCAGTGCCGTGTTTCGCGGTACCGAGGGAGACGACCGTGTCTGGATCGTTGAAGGCTCGCCCGCACGGGTCGCCGAGCGGTCCGTGACCGTGACGGGGGTCGAGGGCGACCGCCTGCGCATTGCCGGGGGACTTGCGAACGGCGAGCGGATCGTCGCCTACGGTGTCGACTTTCTGCGTGACGGTCAGACCGTGCGCCCCTTCATGGTGCAGGGAGGCCGGGGTGGCGACCCAGATGGCGATCCCGATGGCGATCCCAATGGCGATCTGGGCGACGACCCGGCCGGCGACTGGATCGCCGGTCGCGGCGAGGCTCGGGCTGCGGCCTCGTCCGCAGAGGCTCAGGCAAATCCATGAACCCTGCCGTCTTTGCAATTCGCAACCGGACCTTCACCCTCTTCGTGATCGCCTTGATCGCTGTCCTGGGGGTGCAGTCCTACTTCAATCTCGGTTGGCTGGAGGATCCCGAGTTCAGCATCAAGACCGCAACGGTCTTCACCGCCTGGCCCGGCGCCTCGCCGTTGGAGGTCGAGCGGCAGGTCACTGAGCGGATCGAACGTGCGGTTCAAGAAATCCCGGAGCTGGATCATGTGCGCTCGCTCTCCCGTGCCGGCGCCTCCGTCGTCTTCGTCGACATCGACACCCGCTACCGGCAGGACGAGTTGCCGCAGATCTGGGATATGCTCCGGCGCCAGATCGACGACGTGCAGGCGGAGCTGCCGCCTGGTGCGCTGCCCTCGCAGGTCAATGACGACTACGGCGACGTCTACGGTGTGATCCTCGCGATCTATGCCGATGGAATGCCCTTCGTCGACCTCGCTAACTACGTGGAGGACCTTCAGCGCGAGCTGCTTCTGGTCGAGGGCGTCTCGCGTGCGGTTTTCTGGGGCGACCGTCAGGAGACGGTGGAGGTGGCCGTCTCCTCCGCCCGTCTTCGTACGTTGGGTCTGAGCACGGAGGATGTGCTGGCCGCGCTCTCGACCCAGAACGAAATCGTCGCTTCGGGCTTCGTCCAGTCCGGACCGGAGCGCTTCCGGGTCGAGACCACCGGAACCTTCAATGCGGTGACGGACCTCGAGAGTCTGGTCGTCGGCCGTGCGGAGAACGACCGCTTGGTCCTTCTCCGCGATATTGCTGAAGTCCGCCGCGCCTTCGCCGACCCGCTTGAGCGGATCATGCGGTTCGACGGATACGATGCCATGGCGATCGGGCTGTCTCCGGTACCGGGAGCCAACATCGTACGCATGGGCGAGGCCGTACAGGCGCGGTTGGACGAGCTCGCGGCGGAACGTCCGGTCGGCGTCGAGATCGGCGTCGTCAACGACCAGCCTGCCATCGTTGACGCGGCGGTGCAGTCCTTCGTCGTCAATCTGGTGGCGGCCGCCGCCATCGTCCTGGCTGTCGTGTCCTTGCTGATGGGATGGCGCGGCGGCCTGATCGTCGGCTTCGGTCTGGTCTTGACGATCCTGGCGACCTTGATCGTCATGCGGATCGTCGGCATCGACCTGCAGCGCATGTCGGTGGGCGCCATGATCGTGGCGCTCGGTATCCTGGTCGACAATGCCATCGTCATTACCGACTACATGCTGATCCGCATGAAGCGCGGCGCCAGCCGCATGGAAGCGGCGGCCCGTGCGGTGCGCGATCTCGGCTGGCCTCTGCTGGGTGCGACGCTGGTTGCCATCGTCGCCTTTCTGCCGATCTTCCTGTCGCCGGACGACACCGGGGAGTACTGCGCGACCCTGTTCCTGGTGATGGCCATCTCGCTGTCGATCAGCTGGATCTTCGCCGTCACCGTGACGCCCGTGCTCTGTCACATGCTTCTCAAACAGCCGGCGGAGACAGAGGGCGATCCCTTCTCCGGCCCGCTCTTCTCACTCTATCGGCGTGTTCTGCACGTCTCCCTGGGGCGGCGCTTTTTGGTTCTCAGCATGATGGTCGGGCTGGTTGCCTTGGCCGGCTACGGCTTTGGGTTTGTCAGCCAGAACTTCTTCCCGAGCGCTGATCGTTCGGCCGTAATGCTCGACTACTGGCTGCCGGAAGGCGCGCGGATCGACGACGTTTCGGAGGATCTGCGAGAGATCGAGACTCACCTTCTCGGCCTGGAATCCGTCGTCAGCGTCGCCACCTTCGTCGGTTCGGGTCCGCCGCGCTTCCAGCTCGCGCTCAATCCGGAGATTCCTTTCCAGAGCTATGGGCAGATCATCGTCGAGCTGGAGACCAAGGAACAGATTCCAGAGTTCGTGGCCTACGCCGACCGTTATCTGATCGAGAGTTTCCCGCAGGCCGAGCCGAGACTGCGGGTCTTTCCGCTGGCGACGCTGGAAACCTTCAAGATCGAGGCGCGCTTCAGCGGTGAAGATCCCGAGGTTCTGAAGGACCTGGCCGGTCAGGCCATGGCGATCCTCGCACAGGAGCCGGGTGCCAAGTACGTGCGCAACGACTGGCGTCAGATGACGCGCAGCGTCCGACCGGTGTTCGATCAGGCAAGGGCGCGCCGCGTCGGGGTCGACCGTGAAGACGTGGCGGCGGCTCTGTCGCGTGTCACGGATGGTGCGCAGGTCGGTGTCTACCGGGAGGGTGACGATCTGCTGCCGATCGTCTGGCGGGTGCCGGCCGGGGAACGCCACGACGTCGGGCAGCTCGAGCAGGTGCTGGTCTACCCGAGCGGCGGCGGCCGGGCCGTGCCGCTCGGACAGGTCGTTTCCGGCATCGAGCAGGTCTGGGAACAACCTCTGATCTGGCGGCGCGACCGGCAGCGAACCATTACGGTGCAGGCCGATCCCCAGGGCATGCAGGCCTACGAGCTACAATCGCGCGTCCAGGCCGCCGTCGAGGCGATTCCCCTGCCGCCGGGCTACGGTTTCGAATGGGGCGGCGAGTACGAGGCCTCGGTGGACGGCCAGACGAACGTCAACGCCATGGTGCCCATCGGTATGATCATCTCTCTGATCGTCTTGGTGGCGCTCTTCAACGGCTTGCGACAGCCGATCATCATCTTCCTGACCGTCCCGCTCTGCATCGTGGGCGTGACGGCCGGGCTGTTGCTGACGAACCAGCCCTTCGGCTTCATGGCTCTGCTCGGTGTCCTGAGCCTGCAGGGCATGCTGATCAAGAACGGGATCGTACTGGTCGATCAGATCGAAACCGGCATCCGCGAGGGGCTGGAGCCCTTCGAGGCGGTCGTTCGGGGCTCGGTCAGCCGTCTCGTATCCATCGTGATCGGTGCGACGACCACGGCGCTCGGCCTGATCCCCCTGCTGTTCGATACCTTCTTCAAGGCCATGGCCGTCTCGATCATGAGTGGCCTGATGTTCGGCACGATCCTGACGCTCGTCGTGCTGCCGATCCTCTACACCCTGGTGTTCCGCATCCGCCCTTCGCCCAGCGGTTCATCGGGTGCCTTGCCCGACGTGGTGGCCAAGCCGGTGTGACAGACGGCCATTTCAAGAGGGCGAAGTGCGTAGCTGTGAACGCCATCACAGACAGAAACACGATGGCTCGCAAAACTGTGAAGACGGTCTCGGATAGAGGGTGACACCGGTTTTGTTGCCGCGATGGCCCTTGGTGATCTTAGTCGATTTTGAAACGCCGTTCGAACCCGCGAAGTTCGTCGGCCTGATCGAAGGCGAAGCCCACATGGTCGACGGCGCCCGAATTCACGCGAACGACGACAGCATCCAGTCGCTCATCAGGTCCCACCGGCGGCTCGGAAACCGTGAATGTTTAGTGTTGCGGCAGATCGACTCGAGCCAGGACGTCGCCATCGACGAGGTGATGCATGCGTTCCTGGCCGAGGAGCTGCAGAGCGTCGACTCGACCGACCGTCCTTTGGCCGACTGGCTGACCCTCTCCGATCCTGCCATGGCGGTGGCGGTTGACGTGCTGCGCCTGCGGAACCACCCGGATGTTCCGGCGGATGTCGAGGTTCACGGCTATCTCTACGACCGCAACGGCGAGCGCCTGATCCGGCTCGAAGTCTGACGGTGCCGGCGCTCGCAGCTTTCAGCTTCGGAAGCCTCCGACAGCTACCCTTTCAGAACCTTTATGTCCCCCGGACTGTAACGCACGGGGCCGCGCCGGCTTCGCTTGGCCAGCCAGCAGATCCGCGCCTCCGCCAGGCTCCGGGTCGGATTGGCTTCGAAAAAGTCCCGCAGGTATCGATTGTACTGGTTACTCGCGGGGATCGGCGCCTTCTCGCCCGCTTTACGCCGGCATTCGATGGCAAGCCAAGCCTGCACCGCATCGGCCATGGTCTTCCCGCAGTTGGCGCGCATCCACTCCATAAAGGCGATGTTGAACCGAAAGCGCGGGCCGATCTGGGTCTGGAAGAAGGCGCGGACGTTGGGTCCGTTCGTGTAGCTGTCCGTGATCACGGTTTCGGGTGTGATCTTCAGACGCGCCCAGTTGACGCGCGAGGTGACGCGTTGTCCGCGCGGTCGAGATTCGCCCTTCGGGTCTCGTGAAGCCGTCCCGGGTCCACTGCAACCGTCGGACTCGAAGTGGCGCGCGATCCGCTCGGCGATCTCGGCCTTCGATCCGGCGTAGCTCAGGCCCTGCGTCCTGCAGAAGGCGACCAGCTCGGCCTTCAGCCAGTACCAATCGCGGAAGGTCGCCGCGTCCGGGATGCGGTCGAGGTCGGGTCGGGTTTCCGTGGAGGGTTTCCGGGCAGACATCCAGCCGTCCGTCATCGATCTTGGGCGGGAGCTATGTCACTTGCCCTCGGTGCCAAGTCTTGACGCCCTCGGCCGTCGTGCTGCTGCGGCCGTCCTGACTGGGTGCAGTCCCGCCCTCGTTGGCGAGCTTCTTTTTACCTCACGGAAAACCGGAGCTAGGGCTTGCGCGACGCGCTGCACGGTGGCCTTCTTACGCGGTGGATATCACCCTGCGGTGGTGTCCCTTGGCAAGCTGGGCAGAGTTCCAGGCGATAAGCGTTGGAGAGAGCAGGATCGCGCTCTAGGGAGGATGACGTGACAGGTTTCAAGACATCGGCTTTTCGAACTTCGGTCTGCGCGGCGACGCTGCTTGCCGCCTTTTCCTTGGGGTCGGCTCAGGCTCAGGACCAGGTGGTCGAGAAGATTCATTTCCTGGTGCCGGGCGGTGCCGGCGGTGGCTGGGACGGCACCGCGCGCGGCACGGGCGAGGCCCTGACCAACTCGGGCCTGGTCGGATCGGCGACCTACGAGAACATGTCGGGTGGGGGCGGCGGTCGGGCCATCGCTCATCTGATTGAGGTGAACGATCCCGGCATCATGATGGTGAACTCCACGCCCATCGTGATCCGCTCTCTACAGGGCGTTTTCCCGCAGTCCTTCCGGGACCTGACACCCATCGCCGGCACCATCGGCGACTATGCGACGCTCGTCGTTCACCGGGAGTCCGAGATCGAGGACTTCGCTCAGTTGCTCGAAACGCTGAAGGAGGATCCCTCCAGCGTCGCGATCGGCGGCGGTTCGGTGGCGGGCGGGATGGATCATTTGGTCACGGCCTTGATCATGCGCTCCGCGGGCGCCGATCCCACCGCCTTACGCTACATCCCGTACGATGCTGGCGGGAAGGCGATGGCCGGTCTGTTGTCCGGCGAGATTCAGGCGCTTTCGACCGGCTTCAGTGAGGGGATCGAGTTGGCCCGGCAGGGAGAGGTACGTATTCTCTGCGTGACCTCCCTGGAGCGGCTCGAGGCCTCTCCCGACACGCCGACCTGCGATGAAGCCGGTGCGCCGGGGGCCGAGTTCGTCAACTGGCGCGGTTTCTTCGCCGCCCCCGGTATCTCCGACGCTCAGGCCGATGCCTATCGGCAAGCCTTCGCGGAGATGTATGAGACAGAGGCCTGGGTCGAGGTGCGCGACCGTAACGGCTGGGTCGATATCTTCAATGGCGGCGAGGACTTCACCGCCTTCCTGGAAGCGCAGGAAGAGCAGATCGGCGATCTGATGCGCGAGCTCGGCTTCCTTTAATCGCTTAGCGGGTCGGTTGGCGCGCCCGGTCCGGCCGGGCGCGCGCGCCGGCCCGGAGAAAGACCCATGCGCCTCTCCAAGGACCGCATCGGCGGTCTTCTCTTGCTCGCTTTCTGCGTCACCTACGGCATCCTCAGCCAGGATATCCGGCTGCTGCCGTTCCAGGAGACGGCCGCTTTCCACGCCCGCACCATGCCCGAGGTTCTGACGGTCCTCGGCATCGGGCTGTCGCTGGCGATCATCGTCTTTCCCGGCTCGCGCGAGACGCCCAGCCTTGCCGGATACAAGTGGGTAACCTGCGGATTATTCCTCGCGCTGATGTCGCTCTACGGCTTCAGCATCCGTCCGCTCGGGTTCCTCCTGTCCACCTCGCTGTTTCTGATGCTGGGCTTCGCGCTGCTGGGCGAGCGGCGGCCGCTGATCCTGGTTCTGGTGGCCGTGCCCTTGGTGGTGGCCTTCTGGGTTCTGATGACCCAGGGCCTCGACGTCTTCATCGAACCCCTTCCGTCCTTCCTGCGCGGGAGCTGACCCATGATCGAAGGCATCATGATCGGCCTCTCGACGGCTCTAACGCCGACCAATCTGGCTTTCGTCATGCTGGGCTGTCTGGTCGGAACCTTCATCGGCATGTTGCCGGGTCTCGGCCCCATGTCGGCCATCGCCCTGATGATTCCCATCGCCGCCAGCCTGGACCCCTCCGCCGGGATCATCCTGATGGCGGCGGTCTACTACGGTGCGATCTTCGGCGGCTCCACCTCCTCCATCCTGATCAACGCGCCGGGGGTTGCCAGTACCGTCGCTACCTCCTTCGACGGCTACCCCATGGCCAAGAAGGGGATGGCCGGGAAGGCTCTGGCCATAGGTGCCTACTCCTCCTTCTCCGGCGGCGTGATCGCGGCTCTGTTCCTGCTGGTGGCGGCGCCCTTTCTGGCCAGCGTCTCGCTGTCCTTCCACTCGACCGACTACTTCGCCCTGATGGTGCTGGGGTTGGTCGCAGTCGCCGCCTTCGCCGGCAAGGGCGACATGATCAAGGCGCTGCTGATGACGGTCGTGGGACTGATGCTCTCCACGGTCGGAACCGATCAAACCCAGGGCGTGCCGCGTTTCACGCTGGGCATGATCGACCTGGTGGACGGGATTTCCTTCCTGCTGCTGGTGATGGCGACCTTCGCACTGTCGGAAGCCCTGATGGCGATCCTAAAACCGAAGACGGACAGCGACCGGTTGAAGGAGAGGGATGCATCCCAGAATCTCGGCTCCATGGCGGTTAGCCGCTCCGAGGTCAAGGATATGGCACCGGTGATCGGCCGCTCGTCACTGTTGGGCTTTCTGGTCGGTGTGCTGCCCGGGGCCGGTGCGACCATCGCCAGTTTCCTGGCTTATGGCACGGAGCAGCGTCTGGCCGGTCCGGAGAAGGGCAAGGAGTTCGGCAAGGGGTCGGTGCGTGGACTGGCGGCGCCGGAGACGGCCAACAATGCGGCAGCCACGGGGTCCTTCGTCCCTCTGCTGACGCTTGGTATTCCGGGGTCGGGGACGACGGCGATCATGCTCGGCGCCCTGATCGGTTACGGAATCCAGCCCGGGCCGCGTCTCTACATCGATCAGCCGGCGGTTTTCTGGTCGGTGATCGTTTCCATGTGGATCGGCAATATCGTGTTGCTGATTCTCAACCTGCCGCTGATCCCCTACATCGCGCGCATTCTGGCGGTGCCCTCGCGGTTCCTGCTGCCGCTGATCCTCTTCTTCTCGCTGATCGGCGTCTATTTCGTCAGCTTCAACACCTTCGACATCCAGCTCATGGTGATCTTCGCGATTGCGGCCGTGGTGCTCCGTTTCCTCGATTTTCCCATGGCGCCGATGATTCTGGGTTTCATCCTGGGCGGCATGATGGAGGAGAACCTGCGCCGCGCGCTGCTGATCAACAACGACAGCTGGTCGTTCCTCTGGGAACGTCCGCTGACTCTCTCGATCCTGTCAATCGCGGCGGCCTGCCTCGTGGCGCCTTTCCTCACCTCGCAGCTGCGCAAGCTGAAGAAGCAGGTCTACGACAAGGCCGGCGAGGGCGGATGAGCGGACGGTTACGAGGCGATTTGTTCGGCCTTCATTCGGGAACGTGGAGCCTGAGACCGTGAAGCCGCTGGCGGGTGTGCGGGTTCTCGATCTGACGAACGTTCTGGCCGGCCCCTTCTGCTGTCATCAGCTCGCGCATTTCGGGGCCGAGGTTATCAAGGTCGAGGCCCCAGGACGGGGAGATCTCGCCCGCAATCTCGGGGCGGATGCCGACCTCAACGCCCGTGGCATGGGAATCTCCTTCCTGGCGCAGAACGCGGGCAAGAAGTCGGTTACCCTCAACCTTAAAAGCTCCGAGGGCGTCGCCCTGCTCAAGCAGTTGGTCGAAACCGCCGACGTGCTGGTGGAGAACTATCGCCCCGGCGTCATGCAGCGGCTGGGTGTCGGCTACGATGTCCTGAAGGCCAGCAATCCGCGTCTGATCTACTGTGCGATCTCCGGCTTCGGTCAGGACGGTCCTTGGGTCGACCGGCCCGCCTACGATCAGATCGTGCAGGGCGCATCCGGCGTCATGGCGATTACCGGCGATGCCGAGACGGCGCCCCTGCGTGTCGGCTATCCGGTATCCGATACCATCGGCGGGCTGACAGCGGCCTTTGCGGTTTCGGCCGCCCTGGCCTCACCCGAGCGCGGCGGTTACATCGACGTCTCCATGCTGGAGGCCACCATCGCTACCATGGGCTGGGTCGTCTCCAACTACCTGATCGGCGGGGTCGAGCCGAGCGCTCAAGGCAACGAGAACATGACCTCCGCTCCCTCGGGCACCTTTCGGGCCGCCGAGGGATTGCTGAACATCGCGGCCAACAAGGACGAGCAATGGCAGGCCTTGGCCCGACACCTGGGCCGGGAGGACCTGCTGGCCGACCCCGCCTATGCGACGCGCGAGGCGCGTAAGGCCAATCGCCAGACCCTGAAGGCCGAGCTGGAACGCAGTCTGGCTGCGCAGTCCGCGCAGGAGTGGGTCGAGGCGCTGAACCGCATCGGCGTTCCCGCCGGTGTCGTCCAGAGCGTGCCGGAGGCGCTGACCCATCCGCAGGTCGCCGAGCGTGGGCTGCTTGCCGACTTCCCAGACGTGCCGGGCGTCGGGCGCGACATCACCGTCGTGCGGACCGGCGTCAAGCTTGACGGCGCCGTGCCGGCCGTCGAGACGCCGCCGCCTCAACTCGGCGCACACAACGATGAGGTCTACGGCGCGCTGGGGCTGTCGGGCGCGGAGATCCAGCGACTGCGCGAGGAGGGCGTGCTGTGAGCGACGGGGCGGATGGAAACCGGGATGTAACGACAGGTGCTGCGAGCGATGTCGCGGACTGGTGGCGGACCGACATCATCGACATGATGCCCGGCGCGATCCGGATGCGGGGGCGGCCGATCGAGGAGTTGATCGGCCAGGTCACCTTCCCGCAAATGATCTGGTTGATGCTGCGCGGAGAGCTGCCCACGCCGGCCGCGGCCGAGCTGCTGCAGGCGGCGCTGGTCGCCGCCGTCGACCATGGACCGCAGGCACCCTCCATCGCCACGGCGCGCATGGCCGTCACCTGCGGCGCCTCCTTGAACGGTGCCCTGGCCAGTGCTGTCAATATGCTGGACGACGTTCATGGCGGGGCGGGCGAGCAGGCGGTCGAACTCTATGGTCTGATCGAGGCAGCGGGCGGACCCGAGGCGACGGCGGCCTGCCTCGACCGTTGGACGGCGGAGCGCTCGGCCTTCATTCCCGGTTTCGGTCATCGCTTTCACAAGCCCGTCGACCCGCGCGCACCGCGTCTTCTCGCTCTCGTCGATGCGGCTGCGCGAGACGGTGTCTGTACGGGCCGCTTCGCCGCCATCGGCCGGGCGGTGGAGGCGACGCTCCTGGCCAGAAAGGGCAAGCCTGTCCCGATGAACATCGACGGCGCGACGGCGGTCATCTTCGCCGAGCTGGGTTTTCCGCCGCCGCTGGCACGCGGCCTCTTCTGCCTGTCGCGTTCGGTCGGTATCCTCGCTCACGCTTTCGAGCAGATGGAGCAGGGCGGGCGCAACAAGGGCCCGACGCCTCCGCAGTATCGCTGGACCTACGGCGGGCCGAATCCGATCGAGGGCGACTAGCCTCGCAATGCGTCGGGCTGGTCTTGCAGATCCCGGCAGGTCCAACATCGCCACCCGAACACGACTCTCAGGACGAGAAGACTTGGTTGAGCGTCAGGAAGATCGGCAGGGCGGACGAGGCGGCGATTGCGGCGGCCGTCGCCGGGACGTCTGGATCCGGCGTCTGAGAAACGAAACGGCGATCTTTCTGCTGGCGCTGCAGTTCCTGACGCGACTACCGCTTCCGCGCGACATCGGCTATTCGCCGGAGCGGCTGGCCTCGGCAGTCCGCTATTATCCGGCGGTCGGTCTTGGTGTCGGAGCTATCGCGGCTTTGGTGTTCTGGGTCGCCCTTCAGGCGTTCCCGCCGCTGCTGGCGCTGCTGCTCTCGACCGTGGCGACCCTTTTGGCCACCGGGGCCTTTCACGAGGATGGGTTGGCTGACACCTTCGACGGTATCGGCGGTGGAGCGACACGCGAGGCCGCGCTGCGCATCATGAAGGACAGCCGCCTCGGCACCTATGGCGCCGCTGCGCTAGGGCTTGTGCTGGCCACGAAGATCGCCGCTCTGGCGGCGCTGCCGATTTCCGCTGTCGTCCTGGCTTTGATCGTCGGACACGGCCTGAGCCGCCTGTCGAGCGTGCTGGTGATCGCCACCAGCCGGTACCAGCGTGCCGAAGGAACCGGCAAGCCGACGGCCCAAGGCATCTCCGCCATCGGTCTGCTGGTCGCAAGTGGGACCGGAGTGGTTGCGGTCTGCGGCGCGTTCGTCTGGCTTCCTGGAGTCGCTTTGCTTGGCGGCCTCGGCGGCCTGCTGGTCGGCCACCTGGCGATCCGTCGAGTTTTCACCGGCAAGCTCGGCGGCTACAGCGGCGATACCCTGGGAGCCACCCAGCAGGTCAGCGAGGTTGCCTTCTACCTCGGTCTGCTGGCCTGTCTCTGACGCCAGGGTCGACCGGTCGCGCCGATCGGGTCAGGACGTTCGCCCTGTCAGGAAGTTCGCGCTGTCTGGGGCGAGGCCGCCAAAGCGGTTGCGAGCGGCCTGGGCACGGCCTCCCGAACGGTGGGGAGGGGCGCGACTGTTTCGGACGGCGAGGCCGCGGCGGAACTGAAGGCGAAGGAAGGGGCGGTCTCGCTCGGCGGCGCTTTCGGCTGAGGCTGCGGCAGTGCGTCGCTTCGCACTTCCGCTGTCTGATTCAGATCACGGGCATCCTGCATCAAGCGAGTCAACTGACCTGTTCCTAGGCCGCGCCAGATCATCATGAACTCGGTCCTCCTAAAGTCGCTCGCTTAGTCTATCGATAATGAGATGCATTCGCAACTGGGCTGCAGCGAAAGGCCACACTCAACTGAGAAGACGACGGCTGTTCGAGGCTGCTGCCTTCCCTAGGGCTGCAGACTCCGCGTCGCGGCATCCGGTCACAATGATCCATATCAATGAGAATGCGAGGCGCTCGCAATTATTGAAGCCGACCCTTCTCGACTTACGCCAGTGTTTCTCGATTTGCGCCAGTGTTTCTCGATTTACGATAGCAATCGCGCCTTGACAGGAAGCGGCTTGCGCGACTGAATGCAACTGCGAGTCATTCTTAACTTTATATGCCATCACACACTTGGTGCTGTAGAGACGTCAGCGAACCGATCTGCGGCGGCGGGTCATGTCAGCGGAATGCCACGCAACACGAAGCACATACGATACAAAACAAGGGACGCGAAGCTATGAGAGTTATCACCGCCGGTACGGCAGACGCGGGCGCCAAGAGGGCGCGCGCGACACGATACGGATTCTTGGCCGGCGGCGCACTGCTGGTTGCCAGTCTGCTGACGGCGGCGTCGGGCAAGGCGGCCGAGCCGGCTGAGGTGCTGGAGACCTACGCCGATATCGCGCAGGCCGGCTACGAAGACTCCCTGATCACGGCCCAGACCTTGCGAGCGACCGTCGAAGCGTTGGTCGAAAGCCCGAGCGAGGCGACCCTGATGCAGGCGCGAGCTGCCTGGTTGGCCGCGCGGATCCCCTATCAGCAGACCGAGGTCTATCGCTTCGGCAACGAGATCGTCGATGACTGGGAAGGGCGAGTGAACGCTTGGCCGCTGGATGAGGGTCTGATCGACTACGTCGAGGGCGCCTACGGCACGGAATCCGACGAGAATCGCTACTACACGGTCAATGTCGTCGCCAACGCGACCCTGACGGTGGGCGGACGCGAAATCGACGCGACGGCCATCACGCCGACCCTGCTGAGCGACGTTCTGCACGAAGCGGACGAGGTCGAGGCCAACGTGGCGACCGGCTATCACGCCATCGAATTCCTGCTTTGGGGCCAGGATCTCAACGGCACCGGCCCCGGCGCCGGAACCCGCCCGGCGACCGACTTCGATATGGCGAACTGCACCAATGGAAACTGCGATCGCCGCGCCGAATATCTGGTTGCCGCGACCGATCTGCTGTTGACCGACCTGCAGGAGATGGTCGACGCCTGGGGCCCCGACGGCGAGGCGCGCGCCGCCCTGACGGCGCAGGGGGCGGATGCGGGCCTGATTCGCATCCTCACCGGGCTCGGCTCCCTCTCCTATGGGGAGCTGGCCGGCGAGCGCATGCGGCTCGGTCTCTTGCTGCACGATCCCGAGGAGGAGCATGACTGCTTCGCCGACAACACGCACAACAGTCACTTCTACAACGTCGTCGGCATGATCAACGTTTTCACCGGGACCTATCACCGCGTAGACGGAACGCGGGTCAGCGGCCCGAGCCTGGAGGCCCTGCTCGCCGAGGCCGACTCCAGCGTGGCGGAAGAGCTGCGGGCCGGTCTCGACCGGAGCCACGAGGCAGCCTTTGACCTGGTCCAGCGGGCCGAGCGGGTCGAGCACTACGACCAGATGATCGCGGCCGGCAACGCCGAAGGGAATGCCACCGTCGAAGCCTTGATCGAGACTCTGGTCGAGCAGACCCGCAGCATCGAGCGCGCCGTCGCCGCTCTGGATCTGCAGCCGATCGCCTTCATGGGCTCCGACAGCCTGGACAACCCGAGCGCGGTTTTCCAGTAAGACGGGCCGCGAGACGGGAGTTACAGATTGGGGCGGTGGAAAGCCGAAGCGTTTCGTCGCTTATGGCTTTCCACCGCCCCCTTACCGTATCTGTGTGGACCTGTTGTCGGCCGCGTTCCGTGCGGCCGGTGATAAACCGCAGCAGTAGGATTTGGGGGGTCCGACAGAGACCGTGACCGTGAAGCCTCTGGCCTTCGTTGCCTTCCTATCGGCCGTCGCCTTCGGGGCCGTCGCCGTGTTTGCCGCGCCGGGCGAGCGGTCTCTCGATCATCGCGACGACCTGACCGCCGAGGAGCGCACGCGCGTCCTCGGTGTCCTGGCTCTGCCTGACGACTTCTCCAAGGCCGAGGCTTTCGAGCGCTGGCCGGGCGGTGGCGGGACGTCGCGCAAGCTGATCAATCGCGATGCCTTTTCTCATCCGCTGGAGACCCTGACGTTTGAGGAGGAACAGCTCTTCCGGGTCGGCAACGGCATCTTTCGGAAGCTCTGGGTCAGCTCCCCGGCTTCAACCCAGGCCTCCGACGGTCTGGGCCCGCTGTTCAACGCGCGCTCCTGTCAACGCTGTCACCTAAAGGACGGGCGCGGCCATCCTCCCGCCGAGGGGGAGACGGCGATATCGATGTTCCTGCGCCTCTCTATTCCGCCTCAGAACGAGGCGCAGCGGCAGCTTCTCGAAAGCGGTCAGGTCGGTGTGATTCCCGATCCGGTCTATGGCGGCCAGCTGCAGAACTTCGCCGTACCCGGTCATCTTGCCGAAGGCCAGATGACCATCACCTACGAGGAGGTGCCGGTCGAACTCAACGGCGGTGAGACGGTCAGCCTGCGCAAGCCGGTCTACGGCATCGCCGATCTTGGCTACGGTCCGACCCATCCCGAGCTGATGGTGAGCCCTCGGGTCGCCAGCCAGGTGATCGGCCTCGGCCTTCTGGAGGCCATTCATGAGGGCGACATCTTGGCCCAGGCGGACCCGGACGACGCCGATGGCGATGGGATCTCTGGTCGGCCGAACTGGGTACGCGACGACACGACCGGCGAGCTGGTTCTGGGACGCTTCGGTTGGAAGGCGGGTAATCCCAACGTGCGGCAGCAGTCGGCCCATGCCTTCACCGGGGACATCGGGATTTCGACGAGCTTCACGCCCTACCATGCGGGCGAATGCACCGAGGCGCAGACGGCCTGTCAGGCCGCGCCCACGGGCGTTCAGGTCGCGCTCGGCGATGTGGAGGCGCCCGACACCGTGCTGGATCTCGTCACCTTCTATACCGAGACCTTGGCACCGCCGGCGCGTCGAGACCTGGAGGAGCCGGAGGTGCTGCGCGGCAAGGAGCTGTTCCATGCCAGCGGCTGCGCTGCCTGCCACACGCCGAAGTACGTGACGCGCCGCGATGCGGCGATTGGGGGAACGAGCTTCCAGCTGATCTGGCCCTACACCGATCTACTGCTGCACGACATGGGCGAGGGGCTGGCCGACGGGCGGCCGGAGTGGCAGGCGACCGGACGCGAATGGCGCACCGCTCCGCTGTGGGGAATCGGGCTGACCGAAACGGTGAACGGCCACACCTTCTTTCTGCACGACGGCAGGGCGCGCAACCTGCTCGAGGCCATCCTCTGGCATGGCGGCGAAGCCCAGGCCGCCCGCGATGCCGTGGTGGCGATGACGCCGGAGGAGCGCGACGACCTCCTGGCCTTTATCGGATCGCTTTAGACCATGCTTCTGGTTCGCTCACTTCTGGCCACAGGCGTCGCCGCGACCTTCGCCGGAACGCTCCTGGCTGGCGCCGCTCCCTCGGCGCGGGCAGAGGCCACACCCGACTACGCGAAGGTTGTGGACACCGCCGTCTCGGCCAGTATCCGGCCCGGCTACAGTACCGTTGCCGAAGCCTTCGCCGAACTGGAGGCGACGCTGGCAGCCCGCTGTGCGGCGGGAGACACCCCGGACGGTCCGGAGATGGAACGGGCTTTCGCCGATGCCGTGGTGGCCTGGGGAGGCGTCCAGCACCTGCGGTTCGGTCCGGTCATGGAAGACGACCGCTTTCTCAGCATCTTCTTCTGGCCCGATCCGCGAAACTTCACCAGCCGACATCTCAGCGGTTTGAAGGCGTCGCTGGGAGACAGACCTCTGTCCGCCGAGAGCCTGGCTCAGATGAGCGTGGCGGTGCAGAGCCTTTCGGCCTTCGAACGGGTCATGACGGATCCGGAGCAAGCGTCGCAGATCGGGTTTCCGCGCTGCGATCTGGCCAAGGCCATCTCAGAGAACTTGAACAACAAGATCGCGGCGACCGCCGCCGCCTGGCAGGAGGGAGCGGCCTATCCGCTCTACCTGACGGAGCCCGGCCCCGAGAATCCGCTCTATAGGGACGACCGGGAAGCTCTGTCCGAGTTGTTCAAGGCGCTTGGCAGCGGCCTGCAGTTTCTGCATGAACGAACGTTGCTGCCGGTGGTCGGGGATTCCGTCGAGGATGCTCGTCCGCGCCGCGCCGCCTTTCGTCGCAGCGGTCTCACCATGCCGCACCTTCAGGCCATGGTCGCCGGTCTGGAGTCCTACTATCTGGACAGCGGAATTGCCGGCGCGGTGGCTGCCGGCAATCCGGAGATCGACGCGCGGATCCGCGATCGCTTCCAACAGCTTTCGAACACGCTCGAAGCCATAGAAGGCTCCTTCGCCGAGTCCGTCGTGGACCCGGACCAGCGCAACCGCTGGCGCTACGCCATGACGCTCTCTGAGGTTCTGGTGCGCGAGGTCAACGGAGGGGCATCGGCCGCTCTGGGGCTCTCGCGGGGATTCAACGCCTTCGACGGCGACTGATCCATGGCGGGGCCGCAGCTCTCCCGTCGTCTCCTTCTCGCGCTGCTCGCCGCAGGTGCGTTTCGGCCCAAGGCGACCTGGGCCGCCGCCCGCTCGGACTTTCTGGCTGCCTGGCAGACGGCGGACGGTCGCTACCGCGCCGGTGTTCTCAGCGCGGCGGGGGAGACACTGCAAGCGCTCGATCTTCCGGCGCGCGGGCATGGTATGGCCTGGGATGCCGCGGGGCGGCGGGCCGTCATCTTCGCCCGTCGACCGGGCCGCTTCGCCGTGGTGCTGGATCTCCAGAAGGGGCTGCGCAAGAGGGAGATCGAAGCGGCACGCGGACGCCACTTCTTCGGGCATGGCTGCTTTTCCGCCGATGGACATCGGCTCTATGCGACCGAGAACGACTACGACGGCGAACGGGGCGTGATCGGCGTCTACGACGCGGCCGACGGCTTTCGCCGGATCGGCGAACTGTCGAGTCACGGGGTCGGTCCGCATGAGATCCGTCTGTCCGCCGATGGCAGAACTCTGATCGTGGCCAACGGCGGAATCCTGACCCATCCCGAGGCGCCACGCGCCAAGCTGAACCTGACGGAGATGGCTCCCTCCGTGGTCTTCCTGGAGGCCGGGAGCGGCCGCTTACTGCAGCAGGTCGCGCCGCCGGCGGAGCTGCACCGCCTGTCGCTGCGCCATCTCGATATCGCGCGCGACGGCCAAGTGGTGGTGGTCGCGCAGTGGGAGGGCGATCCTCTCGCGCAGCCGCCGCTGATCGGCCTCACCCGGCTGGGGCAAAGGCTCCATCTGGTTTCCGCGCCCAAGGCGGTACAGACCGGACTGAGAAACTACTGCGGGTCCGTCGCCTTTTCGAACGACGGTCGCCGTTTCGCGGTCACCTCCCCGCGTGGCGGTCTGGCCACGTTCTGGCGGAACGATGGCGACTTTCTCGGCGCCGCCGATCTGCCGGACGTCTGTGCTGTCGATGCCGCCGATACCGGATTTCGGCTGACTTCCGGCGAAGGCAAGCTGGCCGAGTTGCGGGACGGTCGTCTTGTGCCGCTCGACCTGAGTTTGCGCCGTTTTGACAACCACCTGATGTCCCTGACCGTCTGAAGTCGAAAGTCGGTTCACAAAGGTCTTTTCACGGGAATCGTCGTGGACCGGTCGAAAGATCGCTTGATCAAAGTCAATGAGAATGATTATCAATCGCGACAAGATCGATATTGAACGCAAAGCGAGGAGGTCGGAATGCCCCAGACCAGTCCTAGCGTCGTTGTCCCAGGCGACGAACCGTCTCGCGACCGCTCCTTGTCCGCGGTACCGCAGGAGCGCTTAGTTCGGATCGACTCTCTTCATGCTGGGCCGGTGATGAACCGCAGATTGGCCGAACTGGGCTTGCGCAGCGGCGTGCTGGTCGAGGTTCTGCTGAATCACGGGCGCGACGGCGTGATCGTCGGCCTGGGTGGGGAGCGTCTGGCGCTGCCGCGTTCGCTCGCCGCGCGCATCTGGATTGCGGAGGACTCGTCGACTGCTGAGGCAGCCGGAGGAGTCAGACCATGACGCCGATCACTATCGCGCTGATCGGTAACCCTAACACCGGCAAGACCTCCCTCTTCAACCGGCTGACCGGCCTGCGACAGCGGGTGGCGAACTGGCCCGGCGTCACGGTGAAGAAGCGCAGCGGTTCCTTCCGTCTTGGAGCCCTTGAGGGAACTGCCGTCGATCTGCCCGGTATCCATTCCTTCGCGCCGACCGAGACCTCGGAAGACGAACGCGTTGCCCGCGCTTACCTAGCGGCCTGTGAGGCGGACGTCATCGTCGACATCGTCGACGCGACAAACATCGAGCGGCATCTCTATCTGGCCGTCCAGCTTCTGGAGCAAGGCTACCCGGTCGTGGTTGCGCTCAATATGATGGACCTCGCCCGCGTCAGCGGCATCGAGATCGACGTGGCTGCGCTGTCTCGGCGGCTCGGCTGCCCCGTAGTACCGCTGGTCGCCTCGCGCGGCGAAGGCCTGAGTGCGCTGGAGGTCGCGATCCGGCAGAGCCTGCGCGGCCGCTCGCAGCAGCGCTCCGATCTGATCGACCACGGCTCTCTGGTCGAAGGGGCTCTCGACGACATGGCCGCCAGCCTTGTGCAGGCAGGTATGGCTTCTATTCCCGCCCGGCGCGCGGCCATTCGCCTGATCGAGGGGGACAGGCAGACCCTCAGCGACCTCCGGGCGGAAGGCGCGACAGCGATCGCACGACGCCTGATAACGCTGGAAAGGGAAAGCGGCGAGCCGTCAGATCTCTTGCTCGCCGAGGGCCGCTACGGCTTCATCATGGCGGTCACGGAGGAGGTTGTACGGCGTCGGCGCAAACTGTCGCGCGCCGTCTCCGACCGGATCGACCGGGTCACGCTGCACCGCGCTCTCGGACTGCCGATCTTCCTGGGCCTGATGTATCTGATGTTTCTCTGGACGATCAGTATCGGCGGCGCCTTCATCGACTTCTTCGATATCTTCGCCGGAACGCTCTTCGTCGAGGGCCTAGGTCAGCTTCTGGCCGACTTGTCTGCGCCAGCCTGGCTTTCGGTGATCCTCGCCGACGGGGTCGGCGGCGGTATCCAGACGGTCGCTACCTTCATTCCCATCATCGGCTGTCTCTTTCTGTTCCTGGCGGTACTGGAGGACAGCGGCTACATGGCGCGCGCGGCCTTCGTGATGGACCGGTTCATGCGTGCCGCCGGTCTGCCGGGAAAGGCCTTCCTGCCTCTGCTGGTGGGCTTCGGCTGCAGCGTGCCGGGCGTGATGGGGACGCGCATTCTCTCCGACGCGCGGGACCGCAAGACAACCATCATGATGATTCCCTTCATGTCCTGCGGTGCGCGGGTGCCCGTCTATGCTCTCTTCGCCGCCGCCTTCTTCCCGACCAACGGGCAGAATCTGGTCTTCCTGCTCTACATCGTCGGCATTCTGGTCGCCATCCTCACCGGCTTGGCCCTGAAGCGTACCCTGCTGGTCGGCAGCACCACCGGTCCGACGGTGATCGAACTGCCGCGCTATCACCTGCCCACCTTGCGCAACGTCCTGCTGCGGACCTCGGACCGCCTCAAGGTCTTCGTTCGGGGCGCCGGCAAGGTCATCGTTCTGATGGTTATGGTGCTGTCCGTGCTGAGCGCGGTCAGCCGGGACGGCAGCTTCGGCGAGGTGGGGATCGAAGACTCGCTGCTGGCCGATGTCGGACGCGCCGTCACGCCGGCCTTTGCGCCGATGGGGATCGAGGAGGACAACTGGCCCGCCACGGTCGGCATCTTCACCGGTCTTCTGGCGAAGGAAGCGGTGGTTGGAACCTTGGACAACCTCTATGGCGCGTTTGCCGTCGCTGGAGCCGAAGGACCGGTCGAGGAAGAGACCGCCTTCAGCCTGCTGGGCGGCCTTGCCGAGGCCGCTGCGACGGTTCCCGAGAATCTCGGCGGCGTGGCGGCCGGGCTGCTCGACCCGCTCGGCATCGTCATCGGCGACCTGTCGGAGCTGGGGGCGGCCGCCGAAGCGCAGGAGGTCTCGACTGGAACCTTCGGTGCGATGGTGGAGCGCTTCGACGGTCAGGTCGGCGCCTTCGCCTACCTGCTGTTCGTCCTGCTCTACTTCCCCTGCTTCGCCGCCATGGGAGCGATCTACCGCGAGCTGGGGCTCGGCTGGAGCGCTTTCGCGGGCGTCTGGACCACCGGCCTCGCCTACGGCGTCGCGACCTCCTTCTATCAAGCCGCCCGCTGGCAGCAGGACCCGGTCGGCGCAGCGAGCTGGATTCTCGGTGTCGCAGTCGCACTTGCCCTGTCGCTCGCCGCCATGCGGTGGCTGGGCCAGAAGGGCGAGACTGTGCCTGTCGTAAAACCGGCGGAGTGAGGCCGCGATGCTGGCCAACCTGCGCGATCATTTGAGACAAAGCAGGCCCTGCACCTTGAGTGAGATCGCGGCGCATCTCGATATCGAGCCGGGAACCGCCGAGGGACTGCTGGAGGTTCTGGTCCATCGGGGTGATGCCCTACGCGAACCCTTCACAAGTCACTGCGGCGGTTGCGGCGGTGCCTGCAGTGGGGCCTGCGATCTTCAGAGCCTAGCGATCTATCGCGCCAGAAGAGAGACCTAGTCTCCGGCATAGCCGAAGGGCTGTGGCGCCGCCGTATCCGTCTCCACCCAGACGCTTTTGGGCTGCGTATATTCCAGCAGGCCTTCGTAACCGCTGGAGCGCCCGTAGCCCGAGCCCTGCATGCCGCCGAAGGGTGACATGACGGAGAGCGTGCGGTAGCCGTTGATCCAGAAGCTCCCGGCGCGCACGGCGGCGGCCACCCGATGCGCCCGCCCGACGTCGGCGGTCCAGACGGCGCCGGCGAGATCGAAGGGGCTGTCGTTGGCCAGGGCCAAGGCTTCCTCCTCCTCGTCGAACAGCAGGCAGGACAGCACCGGGCCGAAGATCTCCTCCCGCGCCACGGCCATCTCTGCCGTGACGCCGCTCAGGACGGTCGGTGCGTAGAAGTAGCCCTCTCCGGCATCCAGTGGCTTGCCGCCGCCGGCCATCACCTCTGCACCGGCCGCGCGTCCGGCCGTCACCATCTCTTCGACGCGCGCGAACTGCTGCGCGTTGTTGATCGGTCCTACCTCGGTGGTTTCCTCCAGCGGTAGGCCGACCTTCAAACGTCCGGCACCTCCGGCAACCAAGTCCAGTAGAGGTTCGGCGACACTGCGATGGACGAGCAGCCGCGAACCGGCGGTGCAGCTCTGGCCGGCGGCCGCGAAGCAGGCGGCCTGGGCGCCCTTGGCAGCGCGTGTGAGATCGGCGTCCGGAAAAACGATATTGGCCGACTTGCCGCCCAGTTCCAGCAGGCAGGGCCGGAGATTGCGCGCCGCCGTCTCCGCGATCGCGCGGCCCGTCGCGGGCGAGCCGACGAAGACGGTCTTGGCGACGCGCGGATCGGAGACGAGCGCATGGCCCGCCGTGCCGCCCAGGCCGGCGAGCACGTTGACGGCGCCGCTCGGCAGGCCCGCCTCATGCAGCAGCAACCCGAGACAGACGGAGGTTACGGGCGTCAGCTCACTGGGTTTCAGGACAACGGCGTTGCCCGCCGCCAGGGCCGGCGCCAGTTGCCAACCGGCGGTGAAGATCGGCGCGTTCCAGGGCGTGATCTGCGCCACGACGCCCAGCGCCTCGCGACGGGTGTAGTTCAGGTGACTGGTCGGCACGGGAATCACGTCGCCGTGCAGCTTGTCGGCCCAGCCTGCGTAGTAGTCGAACATCTCCGCGACCTTGAGCACTTCAGCTCGTGTGTCGCGGATCGGCTTACCGGCGACGATGGCCTCCAGAACGGCCAAGCTCTCGGCACGCTGGCGGACCAGTTCGCCCATGCGCCAGAGGACGCGGCCCCGGGCGCTGGCCGTGACCGATTGCCAGGCGACCTTTCCGTGCGCGGCAGCCTCCAGGGCCTGATGCGCACCGTCGGCGCCGCAGTCGGGATAGTCGAACAGCGGCTTTGCAGTGGCTGGATCGACGACCTGGACTTTCGCTCCGCCGCCTGGCAGCAGCTCTCCGCCGATCAGGCTGCCGAAGCGCTCCGGTGCGCCGAACCAGATCGAGAGGTGTTTGTCCAGAAGGCCGCTCATTTCCGGCTAAACTCCTTCGCGTAAGTCACCATGCGATTGAAATCCTCATCGTCAGAGACGGCGTTCTGCGACTCTCCCCAGATCGCAGCGGCTGCCTGCGCCATTGGAGGAGACAGGCCGGCTTCCTTCGCCAGCTTGAGGGCGATGCCGACGTCCTTGCGCATCAGGCCCATGGAGAAGCCGGAATCGAAATCGCCGGAGAGCACCCAGCGCGGCAGGTTGACTTCGGTCACGCCGCTCCGCCCCGAACCGATATTGAGCGCGGCCAGTAACGCCTCGGGCGAGAGGCCGCCGGCTTCGGCAAGGGCCAGCGCTTCGCCGGCGAGGGTGAGGTGGGCCGCGCAGAGCAGGTTGTTGACCAGCTTGGTAACGTTTCCCGTGCCCGGTCCGCCGCAGCGCACAACCTGTCTGGACAGGGCGGTCAGAAGGGGTTCGGCGCGGTCGAGGTCGGCTGGGCTTCCGCCTGCCATGACCAGCAGGTGTGCGTTGCGGGCGCCGCTCGGTCCGCCGGAGACCGGCGCATCCACGTAGCCGAGACCTTTGGCCGCCAGTTCGCTCTGCAGTCGTCGTGTAGAGGCCGGCTCTGCGGTCGAAGTATCGATGATCAGGCTGCCGGCTGCCAGGGCGGGTGCGGCTTCGGCCACAACCTTCTCCACGATCTCCGACGTCGGCAGAGACAGCAGCAGGGTTTCGTTCCCGGCCGCGAGGTCGGTCACCGTGTCGGCGCTCGGCGAGAAGGCCGCCCGACGTGCCTCCGCCGCGTCGAAACCGGTGACCGCGAAGCCCGCCGCTTCCAAAGTCCGCGCCATCGGCAGGCCCATGTTGCCGAGGCCGATGAGGCCGACCCTGCGGGTCGCCTCCGTCATCAAGCCGCGCTCGGCACGGTCAAGGACTGCAGGCGCAGGGCGCGGCCGGGTCGCGCGCCGGTCGTGGCGCCGTCGCGCCAGACGCTGCGGCCGTTCACCCAGACCTCCCGGATGCCGCGCGCCGGTGTCTTGGGCGCGTCGAAGGTCGCGGCGTCGATGATTTCCTCCGGGTCGAAGAGCACCAGATCCGCCGCCGCCCCGACGGCGAGCCGGCCCCTGTCGGTCAGGCCGAACTCCGAAGCCGGAAGTCCGGTCATCTTGCGCACCGCCTCCTCCAGGCTGAAGAGCCCAAGGTCCCGACTGTAGTGGCCCAGCACGCGCGGGAAGGTGCCCCAGAGCCTAGGGTGCGGGTGGGAGTCGTGCGGCAGCCCGTCGGAGCCGACCATGCTGTGGGGAAAGGCCAGGATGCGCTGCACGTCGGCCTCGTCCATCATAAAGAAGATGCCGCCGGCGGGTGTCAGTCGGGCGACCGCCTCCTCTACGGCCACACCCCAATCGGCGGCGATGTCCTCCAGGTCGCGGCCCGCCGCCTCGGGGTGGGGGATCGACCAACTGACGACCACTCTGCTGGCGTCGGCCAGGCAATCTGCGTCCAGCATCGTCGAGCCCGCGACGTAGGGATAGACATCCAGGCCGACGTGCTGCTTCTCGCGGGTTGCCCCGATCAGCTTCAAGGTCTCGGCGGAGCGGCCGTAGTTGGCCTGACCGGCGCACTTGTGGTGGGAGATGACGACCGGTACCTGCGCTTCCCGCCCGATGCGGAAGGTCTCCTCCAGAGACTCGGTGACGTGATCGGCTTCGTCGCGCATGTGGGTCGTGTGCAGCGCCTTGGCCTGACGTAAGGCCTTGGCCAGTTCGATGACCTCCTCGGTCGGGGCCGCCGTGGCGGGGGGATAGAACAGGCCGGTCGAGAGCCCGATAGCGCCGGCCTCCAGACTCTCCTCCAGCTTGCCGCGCATCGCCGCCACTTCCGCTGAGGTGGCCGGCCGGTCGAGACTGTCGAGCGCGCCGGCCCGCAGACTGGAGTGACCGACCTGGGCCAGGGCGTTGGTGGCGGGCGGTTCGCGGTCGAGAAAAGACAGGTAGTCCGCGAAATCGGCGAAGAAGCCGGCCGGGTCTTCGCAGATCAGGTCGAGCGGTGGCGGGGGGCGGCGGTCGATTGCCAGGGGGGCCAGGCTGACGCCGCAGTTGCCCGTGACCACGGTGGTCACCCCCTGGCTGACCTTGCAGTCCATGCCCGGATTGGCGATCAGGGCGCGGTCGTCGTGTGTGTGCACATCGATGAAGCCCGGCGCGAGCGCCTTGCCGCCGGCATCGACGTCGGTGGCGCCTGTCCAGCCATCGAGCGTACCGAGGGCGACGATCCGGTCATCGCGAACCGCCAGGCTACCGTGCCGCGCCGCGGCGCCCGAGCCGTCGATCAGCGTGGCGTTGCGGATCAACAGATCGGCCCGATTGGAGTCTCGACTCATGCTTTGCACGCTCCCATCGACTTTCGCGAAGATGCTGTGAGGATCTGGAGGATAGCCCGCTTGCGTCGCCGCTCGCTAGGTTAAGAGGAGCGGATCGGATACATCTTAAGGAGAGTCGGATGGAGTTGGCGGATCGGACGGCGGGCTGGGTGCTTGCGGAAACCCAGGCCGGGCGACTGAAGCAGGGCGACTACCTGGACGCCTGCCTGGACAGGATCGCGGCGCGCGAACCTGAGGTCAAAGCCTGGGTCTGCCTGGATGCGGAGGCGGCCCGGACGGCAGCGGGGGCCTCAGCCGGCCTGCTGGCGGGAATGCCACTGGGTGTGAAGGACGTCTTCGACACGCTCGACTGGCCGACCAGCTACGGCTCGCCGCTCTACGCCGGGCACCGCCCCGGCCAGGACGCGGCCGCCGTGGCGCTGGCACGTGCGGCCGGTTGCGTGCTGCCCGGCAAGACCGTGACCACGGAGTTCGCCTACTTTCATCCCGGGCCGACCGCCAATCCGCACAATACCGACCACACACCCGGCGGTTCCTCCAGCGGGTCCGCTGCAGCGGTCGGCGCGGGTATGGTGCCCTTCGCGCTCGGCACCCAGACCGCTGGCTCGGTGATCCGTCCGGCCGCCTTTTGCGGTGTGGTCGGCTACAAGCCGACCTTCGGCACGATCGCGACCTTCGGCGTGAAACAGTTCGCCTGGTCGCTCGACACGGTCGGGGTCTTCGCGCGGGATTTGGCCGACGCCGCCCTGCTGGCGGAAGTACTTTCTGGTCTGTTGCTGCGTCCGTCCGGCGAGACGGGCAGCCCCCGGATCGGCCTCTACAAGGCTGCGCTCTGGTCGTCCCCCAGCGAGGCCATGGCAGTGACGCTGGAAAAGGTGGCCGCCGTGGCCGAGGCGGCAGGTGCGCAGGTCACGGAGGTTATACTGCCGGACGTCTGTGCTTCTTTGTTCGAGGATCAGAAGCTGATCATGGCCTACGAAGGTGCACGGTCCCTGGCGCATGAACGTCGCGGCAAGCGCGAGGCGCTCAGCACGCCGCTGCTTGAGCTGACCGATGCCGGCGCGCGCGTCGACCCGAACGACTATCTGCAGGCTCGGGCGCGTAGCAGACAGGCCAGGGCGGCGCTCGCGGCACTGTTCCAGGACGTCGATGTCCTGCTCACGCCATCGGCGCCCGGTGCCGCACCGCGCGGCTTGGCGGCCACTGGCGATCCGGCCTTCAATCGGGCCTGGACACTGCTCGGGCAGCCCTGCGTAACGCTGCCGGCAGGACGCGATCCCTCGGGCCTGCCGCTCGGCGTGCAGCTGGTCGGCGGCTTCGACGACGACGCCCGGCTGCTTGCCGCCGCCGCTTGGCTGGAGCGCGTCCTGGCGGCTTAGAGCGCGATCGTCTCAGGTGGAAGCGTTTGGCTTCCACCTGAGACGTGAATCGCCCTCTAAATCTTATGATGAGAGCAGGCCTACTCGGCGGCCTTCGGCCGATCCTGCCGAGGTCCCTTGGTCTCCACGATCAGCCGATAGTGCTCGGGCTCGCGGTGGCGTGCGAAATCGAAGACGCTTTGCTTGTAGGACAGGCCGAGGTCCAGGTCGCAGGCGGCCGTGATCAACTCGTCCTCCTCGGTCACCGCGACGGCCACGGTCTCGCCCGTCGGCGCGATGATCTGGGTGCCGCCGATCATCGGCACACCCTCCTCGTTGCCGGCCTTGGCCACACCGACGACCCAGGTGGCGTTCTGGTAGGCGCCGGCTTGCATCACGAGCTGGTTGTGGAACCAGCCGAGACGGTCATGCTCCGGCGCGGGCGGGTTGTGGACGGGGGTATTGTAGCCCAGCAGCACCATCTCCACGCCCTGCAGGCCCATTACCCGATAGGTCTCGGGCCAGCGGCGGTCGTTACAGATGCACAGGCCGATGCGGCCGCCCAGCCCGTCGAAGACGGGAAAGCCCAGGTCGCCGGTTTCGAAGTAGCGTTTTTCCAGGTGCTGGAAGGCGCGCCAGGGTTCGTTTTCAGCATGTCCGGGAAGATGGATCTTCCGATACTTGCCAAGAATTCGGCCCTGCTTGTCGACCAGGATGGAACTGTTGAAACGGCGGAGTCTGCCGCCGTCCTCAGTCAGTTCCGCATAGCCCAGGCTGAAGGCCAGACCGAGCCGCTTGGCCTCGTCGAACAGAGGCTGTGTGTCCGGGCCCGGCATCTCCCGTTCGAAAAAGGCATCGACCTTTGCCTGATCTTCCATGAACCAGCGCGGAAAGAAGGTGGTCAAAGCCAGCTCCGGGAAAACCACCAGGTCGCAGCCGCGCAAGGCCGCCTCGCGCAGATGGGAGATCAGGCGTTCGACGACCTGGGCTCGGGTCTCGGCCAAGGCGATCGGCCCCAACTGGGCGGCGCCGACCGTGACGATGCGGGACGCGGATTGGGTCATGACGGACTCTCCTCTCGTAGCGGCGGCCAGGTTTTATGAGCAGTCATCCGGCCGAAACCGCATGGCGCACGTCGTCGCCCGAGCGCCCGACGATCTCGCTGTAGAGCGATGGGTCGGTATCTCCCTCGCTGCCGAACAGCAGAACCCGGCTGTCTGGACCGAGGCCGAGGCTCTCGCGTACCGCCGGCCGGGCCAGCGCACCGACCGTGGCGCAGAGTCCGGCGACGGCGGACTCGCCGGCGACCAGCGGAGGATCGCCGTCGCAGCCCTCAGCAAGCAACCGCATGGCTTCGCGTGCCGCGCTGTCGGTGACGGTCATGAAGGCGCGCGCACCTTCGTCCAGGATATCCCAGGCAAGCAGCGAGGTCTCGCCGCAGGCCAGGCCGGCCATGATGGTGTCCAACGCCCCTTCTACATGACTTGCCTGGCCGTTCCGCACGCTGGCCAGCAGGCAGGCGGCCCGGTCCGGCTCGACGGCGATGAAGCTGGGGCGCCGCGTTTCCAGCGTCTCCCAAAGGTGCGCGCAGATAGCGGCCGCCATGCCGCCGACTCCGGCCTGGACCAGAACATGGGTCGGCAGGGAGGTGCCGCACTGGGTCAAGGCCTCTTCGGCCATCAGGGCATAGCCCTGCATCACGTCGCGAGGGATCTCCAGGTAGCCGGGATAGGAGGTGTCGGACACCACGGTCCAGCCTTCGGCCTCGGCCTGACGCGCCGCTTCCCGAACGGCTTCGTCGTAGGTGCCCGGCACACGCCGCACCTCGGCTCCGTAGCGGGCGATGGCGTCGACGCGGCCTTGGCTGACGGTGGCGTGCACGAAGATCACGCAACGACAGCCGAAGGTCTGTGCGCCCCAGGCGACCGAGCGCCCGTGGTTGCCGTCGGTCGCGCAGCAGACCGTAGTGTCCGAAACCAGATCTGCTTGCTCGCCCTCCAGGATTGCCGCTGTCGAGGGGAGCGTGGCGCTGCTTTCCGCAATGCGGTGCTTCAGCAGGCGCAGGACAGCATAGGCGCCGCCCAGCGCCTTGAAGCTGCCGAGGCCGAAGCGGCCCGACTCGTCCTTGTAGCGGATCTCGCCCAGGCCGAGCCGTTTCGCCAGGCCCGGCAGAGCGATCAAAGGAGTGGGGCGGTAGCCCCGCCAGCCCGCGATTTCTGCTCGGGCGACTTCGAAGGCCGCCCGGTTCATGACGGCACTCTGGCGCACACCGTAAGGCTGTAGGGCCGCGTAGTTGGGATTGACCGCGATCTCCAGAGCCTCGCGGGCGATGGCGTCGAGGCAAGTGCTTTGCAGATCCGTCATGAAGCAGGGGCCGCCGGTTTTGAGGGAGAAGGAGAACGAGGACGAGACGACTCACGAAGCCGCATTCCCGAGCTCCGGTCAACCGTCCGAATCGGAGCGCCCGGGGCCCCTCGGAACCGGCCGACTACTGGATACAATACAGGCATGTTAGGCACGCAATAGACAGACTGTCTGATTTTTCAGCAGTCTGTCTGTGGTGCCTCTTGCCTGAGGTTCGCGTTCTCGGTGTGGCCAGGGTCTCTTTGGCCACGCGCCATGCGGGCTTTTTCCGAGATTTGGGACTTCGGACTCGCATCCGTCGGGCGACTGGCACAGGATTTGAAAGTTAAGCTCAGGACCTCGGGTGATCCGAAAAACAAAACGATAGCGCTGTCACACAGTGTGCCGGTCACCGGGTGAGGTTCCAAAAGACAACCAGGAGGCTCTCGATGGCGAGTATCACAAGGCGAAGCTTCGGCGTTCTGACCGCTGCGGCCGTAGCGCTCGGCGCCGCGGTGGGACTGACCGCACAGGCGGCACAGGCCGAGACGGTTCTGCGGGTCATTCCGCATGCCGATCTTAAGAACGTCGATCCCATTTGGACGACGGCCTACATCACCCGTAACCACGGTTACATGGTCTACGACACGCTCTTTGCGATGGACGAGAACCTGGAGCCGCAGCCTCAGATGGTCGATACCTGGGAGGTCAGCGAGGACGGCCTCACCTGGAGCTTCGTGCTACGTGACGGTCTGATGTGGCATGATGGCACCCCGGTCACCGCCGAAGACTGCGTGGCATCCCTCAAGCGGTGGGGTGCCCGCGACGGCATGGGGCAGAAGCTGATGGACGTGGTGGCCTCGCTGGAGGCGACCGACGAGAAGACCATCGTGCTGACGCTGTCGGAGCCTTACGGACTGGTTCTGGAATCGATCGGCAAGATCAGCTCCAACGTGCCCTTCATGATGCCGAAGCGCCTCGCGGACACCGATCCCTTCGAGCAGGTGTCGGAGATCGTCGGCTCCGGACCCTTCATGTTCTCGCAGGAGGATTGGGTTCCGGGCTCGAAGGTCGTCTATCTGCGAAACGAGAACTACACCCCGCGCGAAGAGGCGCCCAGTGCCGCCGCCGGTGGGAAGATCGCCGAGGTGGACCGCGTGGAATGGCTCTACATTCCGGACCAGACCACCGCGCTGAACGCCTTGCTGAACGGCGAGGTCGACTACTGGGAGGCGCCGCCGGTCGATCTGGTGCCGATCCTGCAGCAGAACAGCGACATCGTCGTCGAGGTTCTCGACCCCCTGGGCAACCAGGGCATGCTGCGGATGAACCACCTGCACCCGCCCTTCGATAACGAGAAGGTTCGTCAGGCCGTGGTCGCCGCCGTCAATCAGGAAACCTACATGCAGGCGGCGATCGGCAATCCCGAGTACTTCAAGGTCTGTACGTCGCTTTATGCCTGCGGCTCTCCGCTGGAGACGACGGCCGGGGCCGACCTGCTGGTCAATCCCAGCAAGGAGACGGCGATGAAGCTGCTGGAGGAGGGCGGCTACGACGGAACACCCGTCGTCGTGCTGCAGGCCACCGACATTCCGGTCCTGAACGCCGCCAGCCTCGTGACCGCCCAGACCCTGCGCGACATCGGTATGGAGGTGGAGCTTCAGGCGATGGACTGGGCGACTCTGACCTCGCGCCGTGCGAATCAGGACCCGGTCGCGGACGGCGGCTGGAACATCTTCCACACCTGGTGGATCGGCGGCGACATTTCGAACCCCGTCACTCACACCGGACTCTCCACCGGCGGGACCGAGCGGGCCTGGTTCGGCTGGCCGGACGACCCCAAGCTGGAGGAGCTGCGCGACGCCTTCTCGAAAGAGACCGATCCCGACGTGCAGAAGTCTCTGGCGGACGAGGTTCACGCCCGGGCTCTGCAGGTGGTCACGCACGCCAACTTCGGCACCTGGTTCATCCCGGTGGCCTACAGGTCGAACGTGTCCGGTTTGATCAAGTCGCCCGTCCAGTTCTTCTGGAACGTCTCCAAGAACTAGACCGCTTGCGAAGAGAGAGCTGATCACCCGATGTTCGGTTTCATCGCCCGACGGCTTCTGGCCACCATCCCCGTCATGGGGGTGGTGGCGCTCTTCGTCTTTCTCATGCTGCATCTCAGTCCCGGCGATCCGGCCACCGTGATCGCCGGCGACTACGCCAGTCCGGCCGATATCGAGCGCATTCGCGCCAAGCTTGGGCTGGATCAGCCCATTCACATTCAGTTCGGAACCTGGGTCTGGACCCTGTTGCAGGGTGACCTGGGCATCTCGATCTTCTCCAACCTGCCGGTCACCACGCTGATCGCGCAGCGGCTCGAGCCGACGCTGATGCTGGCCGTGAGCACCCTGATCGTCACGATCCTGGTGGCGGTGCCGATGGGCGTGATCGCCGCCTGGAAGGCGGGCACCTGGATCGACCGAAGCATCATGATCTTTGCCGTGGTCGGTTTCTCGATCCCGGTCTTCGTGCTCGGCTATATCCTGATCTACTTCATCTCATTGAAGCTGGGCCTTCTGCCGGTCCAGGGCTATCGGCCGATCTCGGAGGGCTTCGTGCCCTTCCTAAGATCGATCACCCTGCCAGCGCTGACTCTCAGCGTGATCTACATCGCCTTGATCGCGCGCATCACCCGCGCCTCCATGCTGGAGGTGCTGGACGAAGACTACGTGCGGACCGCGCGGGCGAAGGGGCAGCTCGAGTGGAAGGTGCTGATCGTCCATGCCCTGCGCAATGCGGCAGTGCCCATCGTCACCATCATCGGTATCGGGATCGCGCTGCTGATCGGCGGCGTCGTGGTGACGGAGAGCGTTTACAACATTCCCGGTCTCGGCCGGTTGGTGCTGGATGCGATCCTGAAGCGCGACTATCCGATCATTCAAGGCCTGATCCTGATGTTCAGCTTCGTCTACATCCTGATCAACCTGGCGATCGACATTCTCTATACGTTGATCGACCCGAGGATCCGCTATTGACCCTGCTGATCGAACGCGACTCTGTTCAGGGCGGTTTTCGCGCCCGCGCCGCTGCGCTGCGGCGACAGGTCTTCCAGCGTTATCCGACCATCGGTATCGGCGGCGGTCTGCTTGTCTTTATGGTCTTCATCGCGGTCTTCGCCCCGGTGGTGGCCCCCACCGACCCCATCGCGCTCAACCCTATCGAGCGGTTGAAGGCGCCTGGCGCTGAGTACTGGTTCGGCACCGACATGTTCGGACGCGACATCTACAGCCGTACGGTCTACGGCACGCGCATCTCGCTGATCGTAGGTTTGTCGGCCGCCGCGCTCAGCGTCTTCTTCGGTCTGATCATCGGTCTGATCGCCGGCTACATCCGCCTGCTCGACGCCATTCTGATGCGGGTGATGGACGGCCTGATGGCCATTCCCGGCATCTTGCTGGCGATTGCGCTGGTCTCGCTGTCCGGCGCCAGTCTGGTCACCGTGACGATCGCCATCACCATCCCGGAGATTCCCCGGGTCGTACGGCTGGTCCGCGCGATGGTGCTTTCGGTGCGCGAGGAACCCTATGTCGAAGCGGCCATCGCCAGCGGGACGCCGCTGCCGAAGATCTTGCTGCGCCACGTCCTGCCGAACACCGTGCCGCCTCTGATCGTGCAGGCCACCTACGTCTGCGCCTCGGCGATGCTGCTCGAGGCGTTGCTGTCTTTCGTCGGCGCGGGTACGCCGCCAGAGGTGCCGAGTTGGGGCAACATCATGGCTGAGGGCCGGGCCTACTTCCAGCTGACGCCTTGGATCATCTTCTTTCCCGGCATCGCTTTGGCCGTGACCGTGCTGGCCGTCAACATCCTGGGCGACGGCCTGCGCGATACGCTCGACCCGCGCATCGCGAAGAAAATGTGAGATCTCCGGTATGATCGGCGAACAGCCTGTTTTGGAGTTGGACGGCCTCTCGGTCACGCTGCCGGCCGGCGCGGATCGGCCTTACGCGGTCGAAGACGTCTCCTTTGCCGTGCACAAGCAGGAGATCCTCTGCGTGGTCGGCGAGTCCGGTTCCGGGAAATCGGTGACTGCGCACACGGTTATGGGACTGCTGCCGCGCAAGCAACTCAATCCCGTCAAGGGCGCCATTCGGCTGCTCGGCGAGGATCTGTTGGAGAAGACGCCGCAGGAGCTGCGCGACCTGCGCGGTGCGCGCATGTCGATGATCTTTCAGGAGCCGATGACGGCCCTGAACCCCGTTCATCGCGTCGGCAGGCAGATCGAGGAAGTGCTGCGCATCCATAGCGATCTGTCGGAGAAGCAGCGTGTCGCCCGCGTCTTGGAGGTCATGGACGCGGTTCGTCTGCCCGATCCGCAGAAGCTGCGCCACAGCTATCCTCACCAGCTGTCCGGCGGTCAGCGGCAGAGAATCATGATCGCGGCGGCCCTGGCGCTGGAGCCGGCGCTGCTGATCGCCGACGAACCGACGACGGCGCTGGACGTCACTACCCAGGCCCAGATCCTGAAGCTAATCAAGGACATTCAGCGCGAGCACGACACGGGCGTGCTTTTCATCACTCACGATTTCGGCGTGGTCGCCGACATTGCGGACCGCGTGGTGGTCATGCAGACCGGCAAAGTGGTGGAGGAGGGGCCGACGGAGCGTCTGCTCAAGTCTCCCGAACACCCCTACACACGCATGCTGATCTCCTCCGTTCCCAGCCTCACGCCGCGGCATCGTGAGACGGCGGAGAAGAACCGGATCGTGCTCTCGACCCGCGATCTCAACAAGGTTTACGGCGGCGGCGGTTTCTTCCAGAAGGCGCGCGAGGTCCATGCTGCCAAAGACGTGACCCTGGATGTGCGTCGTGGCGAGACCTTGGGGATCGTCGGCGAGTCCGGTTCCGGCAAGTCGACCGTTGCCCGTTGCATCGTCCGCCTGATCGATCCGACCGGCGGGCAGATCTTCGTCGACGACGACGACATCGCGCTCCTGCCGACGCGTCTGTTGCGGCGTCATCGTCGCCGCGTCCAGATCGTCTTTCAGGATCCCTATCGTTCCCTGAATCCCCGGCGCACCGTCGGCCAGTCCATCGTGGAAGGCCCGATGAATTTCGGCCTGTCGCGGAAGGAGGCTTGGGAGCGTGCCGGCGACCTCATGAATCTGGTGGGCCTCGAGCCCAAGGCGGTGGAGCGCTATCCCCATCAGTTCTCCGGCGGACAGCGTCAGAGGATCTGCATCGCCCGTGCGCTGGCCATGGAGCCCGAGGTCCTTGTCGCGGACGAGGCCGTCTCGGCTCTCGACGTGTCCGTCCAGGCGCAGGTCCTGGACTTGTTAGACGACGTGCGCGAGCGGTTCCATCTCGCGATGCTGTTCATTACCCACGATCTGCGGGTCGCGGCACAGGTCTGCGACAGCGTGGCGGTCATGCATCGCGGCGTCGTGGTCGAGGCCGGCCGGACGGTGGATCTCTTCGCCGATCCTCAGCACGCCTACACCAAGAGTCTCTTCGAGGCGGCGCCTGGCCGAACCTGGTCCTTCGGCGAATTCGAGAACAGCCCGGACGAGGCTCCGGCCCTATCCCAAGGTTAGAGCGCGCTCTAGAGCGCGATCGTGTTTGACGGAAGCGCCTTCGCTTCCGTCAAACACGTGAATCGCACTCTAAACTTATGATGAGAGTAGGATTCACGCCTTAGGTGGGATCGCCAAAGCGATTCAACCTAAGGCGATCCTGCTCTAGCGCGTGCGGCCTCCGTCGCTCGTCCGTAGCCAGTCGACAATCGTCTGTAAGGACTCGTCGAGCGGCCGCAGGGCGAGGTCCAAGGCCTCCGCCGATTGCCGGAATGGGAGACTCAATGGACGGCCGGCCATTCGCACGCCCTCCAGCGTGGCACGCGGGGGCTGCCGCGTGATGTGGTCGGCAAGCAGCTCCGACACCCAGGCGACGGCCAGCGCGACGCGGGGCGGGAGAGAGCGTCGCGGCATGGGCACGCCGCTGACCGCGCCCAGGCGGTCGAGAAAGGCCGAGAAACGAAGGGGAGGATGACCGAGGACGTAGCGGTGGCCTCGCTTCCCCCGTTCGGCGGCGCGGATCAGACCCTGCGCCAAGTCGCGGACATCTATGAAGCTGACGTCGAAGTCGAGGTAGGCCGGGGTGCGCCGCTCCAGAAGATCGCGGATCATCACCGTCGGCGGCGTTAGATGCCAGTCCTCGGCGCCGATCGGCAGGCTCGGACTGACGATCGTGACCGGCACACCGTCGCGTGCGGCGGCGGTGGCGGCGCGCTCAGCCGCCAGTTTGGAACGTGCATAGGGGCCTGGCATGGCCGAAGGGGTCAGCGTCTGCCGGTCGTCGTCCGGTGAGAGTGTCGCGACCTCGCCGAACGGCAGGATCGCCGCGCTGGAGGTGTGGACGATGCTGCGGACCTTGGCCGCTGCCGCCGCCTGCAGGACCAGGCGGGTTCCCTGGTGATTGATCTGGTCAAAGGCTGCCTTGTCTGCGCGCCAGAGACTGGGATCGCCGGCGATGTGGAAGACACGCTCGACACCCTCGACGGCCCGGGCCACGGCAACCGGATCGGTCACCGATCCGACCAGCGATTCCACGGCGGGCACAAGTGGTTCGCCGTATGGCGTCTCGCTGGGGTTGGCGATATCCAGGATTCGCACGTTCCTGCCTTCGCGCCGCAACTCCTGGACCAGATGCCGTCCGATGAAGCCATGGCCGCCGGTCACCAGATCCAGTTTCAGGCGCGCCTGCGTCTCTGCTCTGGCGGCGTCTCTCAGCGTCGCGTCAGACATGGCTCGTCTCGAACACCGTTAGTCTCAGTCCTGGCCGGGGTCCTGGCACCAAGCCAAACCTGTGGCCGTTACGGATCCGACGACCAGACCGGCGGGGCTCTGCGCGGCCACCGTTCCGGCCGACAGCAGACGGCCCTGCGGGTCCAGCCACTCCAGTTGCGCCTCGGCGTCTTCGGCGTCGCCAGTGGCCAGCCGGTCGACCCGTGTGCCGGAGCTGCCTAGCCGCAGCCAGGGCGCGCGATGTACCGCGAGACGCAGCAGTGACGGGTGCTGCGTGACCAGCAAGTCGCCATCGGCGGTCAGGGTCAGATTGTCGGGGCTCGCCGGGAGCGGAACCCGCATAGCGGACGACATGTTATCCCCGCCGGTCTCTGCGGCCTCCGCCGAGGCGATTTCGATTGGAAGGCGCAGCAATCGCTGGCCGCGCGTCTCGGCCACCCAGACGGCTTCGTCGCCGATTGCGATGCCGTTGGCGAAACGAAGGCCCGTGACGAGCGGCGTTACCTGCAGCTCGTCGGATCCCTCGCCGACTTCTGGGTCGGGAAGCGAGAGGCGGACGACGGAACCGGCGGGCGGCCCGAACACCAGTTCGCGCCAATTCGCAACTCGGCCGCAGGCGGCGGTGTCGAGCGTGACCAAAGCGGTCTGTCCGTCGATCGCGGCGAGATCGTTGGCCTGGCAGAACCTGGAGTCGTCGATCCGGACGATGTGACTGAGGTGCTCGTCGCGCAGGTCGAAGACATCGATGGCGGTCGAGGACTGCAGGCTGCCGCCGGCCTGGTTGACGGCGAAAACGCGGACGGAGCCGTCTTCGCCGGCAATCGCATCGATCCCGTGTGGGCGAAAGACCGGGAAGATCTCCTGGGTCAGGTTCCTGGCGGCGACCGGTCGGCTTCCGTCGATCCCGGCAAGGTTTGTCCAGTCGGGAGGCAGACGATAGAGCCCGCTCGGCGAGGCATCCCCGCTACTGGCAAAATTCCAGCGATCCTGTGCGGACAGCAGCAGGGAGCCGTCGGGCAGCGTCACCAGATCCTCGATCCCCCGCAAGGGCTCTCCTGTCGCGGCGTCGGTCACGGTCAGGGGGCTGCAGAACCCGGCCAGTCGTCCACTGGTCTCCGGCGAGCTTAAAAGGCGCGGCTCCACGACGGCAGCGAAAGCCAGCGCGCCCGTTGCGGCTGTCAGCGCGAGCGTCCAAGCCAACCTTCGCAACTTCGGCCGGCGCCGGGCCGCAACCGCCGAAGTGTCCGACTGGCTCGTCAAGCGGCCGCCTCTGCTGGGCGGGGCGCCGGAATCGGGAAGTTCCAGTGGGCAATGGTTTCGGCGCAGGCCTCCGACACCCGTTCGATCGTTCCCGCGTCGAGTGCGAAACTGTTCTTCCGATAGCCATCGACCGATTTCAGATAGGCCGCAAAACGCGGTTCCGTCTCCGCGAAGCCCGGCAGATTCAGCGTTTCGTAGACGTGTTGCATGGCCCCCATCGGATCGGACTCCAGAGCGTCGAAGCGCACCTCGACCAGGTCGCCCGCCGGTATCTCTGCGCTGGCGGAGCGGTAGTCGCGCATCATCCTCGTGTGAGTCTTCAAGATGAAATCTTCGATATCTATGTGATTATAGTCGGCGAGAGCGAATTGGGGTAGCAACTTGGCGTAGAAGTTTCGCATGGAAACGAAGACTTCGAAGGGATTCCGCACGGCATGGATGAACTTGGCGCCCGGATAAAGGGCCTTTAGCCGGTCGATCCGCCCCGTGTAGGCCGGATTCTTGATCAGGAGCTGTTTGCGCCCCTGCTGTATCCAGACCTTCCGCAGGAAGTAGTCCAGAGCCTCCTGCCAGGCTTCGATCTCCGCCGGTTCGGCGCCGTCGAAGAAGACGGCCCGGCGGAAGGTCGCCTCGAACCGCCGTGGGAAGTAGAGCGCATGGTAAAGCGACAGGGTCGTCATGTTCGCCAGCGGAACTTCGTCTTCCTGCGGCGACTGCGGTGTGACCGGGATGTTATCGATGAAGCGTCGCTTCGGGAGCATGCGCTCGAGCAAGGGTTTCAGACCGGCCGCGAGGCCCGCCTGATCCCACGGCAAGCCCGCCGCCAAGGGGGTGACGTAGCCGAAGTCGCCCTGACTCAGGGTGTTGTAGAGGTGGGTCGTGCCGCTGCGCCAGTGGCCGACGATGAAGACGGGCTGGATCCGACCGCGCGCCCGCCCGAGCTTCCGGGCCTGAACTGCCTGCTCCGCGAGCGACAGCGGCCAGCGCAAACCGGTCGAGACCAACAGCAGCGCCAGCATCGGCAGACGCGCCGAGGGCACGCCGCCGCCCTGCCGGGCAGCCTTCAGGAGAACATGAGGGGCGCTTCCGAAAAGGGGATGCATGGAACCTCTGATGTCGCCGGCCGAAGCGGTCGGACGGTCTGGGCGTTCATTGCGCGCAATCGAGCTTGTCGAGCAACAGCCGTCATGGACGCTTCGGCTCGGGTTCGCCTCGCATTCGCCGGCCTTTCAACATGCGCTTGGTCCGGCCGAGACCGCCCCACGTCCGCTCGAAAGCTTTCGTAAAGCTTTCATATGGTCTACGGCCGAGGGCACGCAAGGGAAGACCCGCAACCCTAAGTCGTCGGGTCTATCGGTCTGTTTGGGACTACGGTGGCGGCTGCGGTTTGCGGCAGCCCCTGGGCGGGTCGCCGTCCCTTCAGGGCGCCGTCGCGGCTATCGCGTCGATCTGCTTCAGCAGGTCCGCATGATCGGGCGAGTCCGGGGCCGCGTAGTTGAAGTTCTTGAAGAGCCCCGTCAGGCGCGTGAAGTAGGCGCGTGCCTGTTCCTTGTCCGTGAAGCCGTAGGCGCGGGTGACATGACCGTAGATCTTGTCGAAGGTCAGCCGCTGCCGGTCGAGGGGTACGGAGGCGTCGACGGGATCGAAGGCATCCTGTTGCAGGTAGACCATGTCCAGGAACAGGGCCTTCTGGTGGATCACGAAGTCCTCCAGTGTCACGCCTTCCTCGCCCGTCACCTGCATCATCTGCATGACCGCTTCGCCGCGTTGGAGCAGATCCTGCATCTCCTCGACACGGCCGGTCCAGCCGGCCCCCATCTGTTCGTCGAACCAGGTCTTGAGCTGGCCGAGATAGCGCGACCAGGACAACAGCGGATCGACTGCCGGATAGAAGCGCTTATAGGCGCGCTCCGCCGACAGCCCGAGGAAGCATTTAACCGTCGCGAGCGTCGACTGAGTGACCGGCTCGTCGAAATTGCCGCCGGCCGGCGAGACCGTGCCGATCATGGTCAAGCTGCCGACCGATCCGTCGTTCGTCTCGATGACGCCGGCGCGCTCGTAGACCCCCTTGATCGAGGACTCGAGGTAGGCCGGGAAGCCCTCCTCACCGGGAATCTCCTCCAGCCGGCCCGAGGTTTCGCGCATCGCCTGGGCCCAGCGTGAGGTCGAATCCGCGATCAGCAGCACATCGTAGCCCATCTGGCGGTAATACTCACCCAGGGTGATCCCGGTGTAGATCGAGGCCTCGCGGGCCGCGACGGGCATGGAGGAGGTGTTGCAGACGATCACGGTTCGATCCATCAGCGTCCCACCCATCTTCGGGTCGGTCATCTTCGGGAACTCGTTGATGGTCTCCACCACCTCGCCCGCGCGCTCGCCACAGGCGACGACGATCACCACGTCCACCGAGGAGTGGCGTGAGATCAGGCTCTGCAGCACGGTCTTGCCGGCGCCGAAAGGTCCGGGAATGCAGGCCGTGCCGCCGCGCGCGATCGGGAAGAAGGTATCGATCAGACGTTGGGTCGTAATCACCGGTTCGTTGGGGTAGAGCCGTCGCGACAGGCTGCGTTTGAGCAGACCGCCGGTCAGCGACCGGCGAACCGGCCATTTCTGGGACAGACGAACGCTGCGTTCGCGTCCGGAGGCGTCCTCGAGACGCGCCACGACTTGATGAACGGTGAAGTTGCCCTCCTGGATCCAGGCGACGCGGAAACTGCCGGGCCAGCCGAAGGGCACCATGATCTTGTGGGTGAAGCGTCCTTCCTGAACGCTTCCCAGGGTATCTCCGGCCACGACCTCGGTGCCGCTCGTGACGCTCGGGACGAAGGACCACTTCTGCGTCGTCTCCAGAGAGGGAACCTCGACGCCGCGCGGCAGGAAAATGCCGTAGCGGGCGGCGACTTTCGGCAGGGGCGCCTGCAGTCCGTCGTAGACCTGTCCCAACAGCCCCGGCCCCAGTTCGACCGATAGCATCTCGCCGCTCTGCTCGACGGCATCCCCGACGGCCACGCCCTGAGTACTTTCGTAGACCTGCGCATCGGCCGTCGCGCCGCGGACGCGCAGGATCTCGGCCTTAAGGCGCTCCTGCTCACCACGGTCGTTCCGGGCGCTCGGCCGAATATGGATCACCTCGTTCTTGATCAGATGCCCGACCTGTCCCTCGTCGGTTTCGGCCACTTCGATCTCCACGAGGTCGTCCTGGACCGCGACGATGCGGGCCGTTGCCGGGCGGTCGTCTGGTGACGACGTCTCCGCCGATCGTTTCCCGGCCCTTTGGCTCTCCTCCGGTTCGGTCGTCTTCGAGGGGCTGGCCGTCATGGGGCGTCTCCATCAAAGGACAGCGCGGCATAGTCGGCCAGACCAGCCTCTGTCAGATCGTCGAAACGTCGGGTAGCGGCTTCGCCGTTGTAGGCGGACCAGCGGTCGACGATGGTCCACTTCAGAACGTAGATCACCACGGCCTCGAAATCGAACGCGTGACCACCTTCCAGGCGTGTCAGCCGCTTGTAGGCCTCGCCGAGCAGCAGGCGCTCCAGCGCGATGCTGTCGTTCTGTCTCAGGAGCCGATCCGCCTCGCGCAGCCAGGGAAAGACGCCTTCAAGCGCGAAGGCGGGATCCCTCCAGTTGCGCGCGATATGACCGGTCCAGCGCCCGAACCCCCAGGCAAGGCCCGCCGGCGGCGCGGGCTCACCGCGCAAGCGGCGGCGCAGGGCCGCGACGGCGGTGCGGATCTCCAGCCTGTCGCGAACGAGGAACTGCAGAGTGTCGTTGTCGAGACGGGAGAGCGCCGCGCGTCCACGGTCGATCACCAGCTCGTCGGAAACGCCCATGGCAAGCCTGCGCCAGTGCAGCACGTCCTCCACCAGCCTCAGCATCTCCCGTTCCTCGGCAGAAAGAACGCGCAGCCGCAGGTCGAGCTTCAGCCGCGACAGGGGGGGCTGTTTCGCCAGGAACAGCGGTCCTGGTTTCGGCAGGCTGGACATCAGCATGACGTAGGCGTCCGAGGTGTTCACCCTGTATCGGCCCGGCTACTTGACGATGCCTTCGAGAACCGCGCGGAACCGGGGCTGCAGATGTTGCAGCAGCAGATCCGCGACGGCCTCGTCGGTCAGGTCGAGGGTGACGTCCTTGCCCTCCACCTTAACCTGGATACCGGCCTTGGTGTCTTCGGAGGCGGAGAAGGTCACGCCCTCGCGCAGCATCTCTCCGGTCAGGCCGAGCACGAACTTGGTCAGGCGTCCTTTTCCCAGTTCCTCCGGATTATTGCGCAGTTCCTCCAGACCGACGGCGGTCTCTGGCAGAACAATCTCCAGAGCATCGCCCGGTTCGACCCCGGCCTCGTTACGGACGCGGCCGGCGATCTCCAGAATCATCCTTTGCAGAATTTCAGGATCGGCCAGCTGTTGAGAGACCAGACGTCTAACGTCCCCGCTGAAGCGCTGCATCAGGTCCGACTTCATGCTCAAGACCGTATCGCGAATCGCCGTCTTCAGTGCCTCGTCTCCAGCGGCCCGGTAGGCATCGGCCTCGCGCCGCGCCGTCTCCAAACGGTCGCGCGCCTCCGCGTGAGCCTTGTCGAGAATCTGCTTCGCCTGACGTTGCGCGTCGGTGACGATTTGCGCCGCCTGGCTGCGGCCGGCCGATACCCCTTCCTCGCGCAGCCGGGCGATCAGGGCGTCCACGCCGCTGGAGGAGCCGGTCTCGCTGCCGTCGCGACGGGTCACTGTACGGCTCCCGGCCCAGCTCCCGGAATCCCGGCGCTGATGACCAGCGCGAAGACGAAGGCGAAAACCGCGAAGCCCTCGATGATTGCGGCCGGCGCCAGCGAAAGGCCGAAGATCTCCGGCTTTTCCTTCGCCGCGTTGATGGCCGACGCGCAGGCGCGGCCCTGCCAGATGCCGCAGTAGAGGAAGGCGGCGGCCGCGAAGACGCCGATGCCGAAGAGTCCTCCGGCGTTCTCGGGCGTCACCGCCCGGTCCAGGGTGAACATCACGACGATGCCGTAGATCACGAAGGTCGAGGGAAAGGCGGAGATGCCGATGTAGCGACCGTATCCGCCGTCGGTCTCCAGCATCGCTCCGATACCGGCCTGCCCGGCGATGCCGCAGCCGATCGCGCTGCCGATGGCGCCGATGGCCATCGGTGCGTAGATGCCGGACCAGCCCAGCGCGAGCACGAACTCATTCACGGTTTCACCTCCTTTCGGGCGAATTTTCTGAAGGACTCGCCCTCTTCCGGCAGGCCCCATTTGTAGAACTCGATGAAGTTGAGCCGCAGCCCGTGCACCACGCCGCTCATCAGGGACAGGCCGAGATTGAGGCTGTGACCGACGATCAGCAGCAGAATGGCAAACAGCAGTCCGATCCCGGGCAAGGCCTCGTGAACGCCGCGCGCCAGATCGTTGAAGGTTACGGCCAGCGATGCGCTGGCCAGGCCGAGCGCGAAGAGCCGCATGTAGCTGAGCACGTCGCCGAAGGCGCCCATCACGCCGGTCAAGCCTTTGAGCCCGTCGAGCAGACGGAGCAGATGATCCTTGACCGTACCGGCGGGACGCTCGCTGGAAAACAGGAAGACGGCGAGCAGACCGCCGGCGAGCAGAGCATGGCTTACGCTTTCCCAAGGGCTTCCCGCGTCGGCCAGCCAGAGCAGCAGGCCGCCGCAGAGCCCGGCGATCCACCCGAGCTTCGACAGGGCTACCAGCCGTGTGCGCAGGACGTAGGCCATGATCGCATTGGCCAGCACGATGTGCAGCACGCCGATCACGATCGACAGACGCATCATGCTGTCGAAGTCGTCCACCTCCAGAATCTGCAGCCTAGCCAGGAGCGAGCCCTCCGGCGGCGAGGTTCCGAAGTAGCTGCCGACCAGGACGCCGTAGACGACGGTGCAGCCGAAGAGAGACACGCCGAGGCGCCGATAGGCGCGTGTCTTGGGACTGCGGGACAGGCGCCACCAGAAGAGGGAGAGGCCGGCGAGCAGCAGCAGTCCGTAGCCCGCATCGGACAGGATCATTGCGAAGAAGAGCGAGAACGACCCTACGAGCAGCAGCGTCGGGTCCCAGGCGCGATAGCTCGGCACCTGATAGAAGAGGGTGAGATCGACGCCTGCGCTCATGTCTTCCGATTGTTCGATCAGCGTCGGCGGGGCATCCGCCGGTCCCGGATCCTCGATCAGACAGGCCAGATCTGCCCGCCTCGCGTAGGCCTCGACCGCCTCGACGGCTTCGAGCGGCACCCAGCCTTGGACAGCGACGACGCTGTCCTCGTCTCGGGTCTGTTGTTCGGCGTAGGCGAGGGCGGCCCGGTTCTCCGCTTCGGCAAGATTGACGCTCAGAAGGTAGATGTAGCGCGTCAGCGCCTGGCGCTGGGCGACCAGTTCCTCGATCGCGACCTCGATGTCCTCCAGCTGAGCCCGCAGTTCGGCGAGCGGCAGCGCGCCGGTGTGGGTGCGGGCAACCGGCAGCAGGTGGCTGGAGGGCTCGTCCGGCGAGATCAGAACGACGTAGGCGACACGGTGATCCCGGTGCACGATCTGCCAGGGCAAATCGACCGACGTCAGGGCCTCCAGGTCGGTAAGCGGCAGGATGTAGAACCACAACCTATAACCCGCCAGAGCTTCGTGTGGCGGGAAGATCAGGTCGCCCCAGGGCTCGACCGCGGCGATCCGATGCGCGAGGAAGTCGCGTCGGTCGGTCGCGTCGCGCAGGTGCTGTTGGAGGTCGAGGGTTTGCCTGACCAGCCGCTCGACGTCGAACTGCGGATCGCGCACGACCTGACGACGCTTCGCCGCGACGTCGCTCAGAAACCTGAGCGCTTTGTAGGCCCCCTCGGCGCGTGGCGTGGCCACCTTCTCGACCTCCGCCGGGGGCGGGCGCAGGGGCAGCAGGTGCATACAGCCCAGGTCCTGCAGCGCCTCCAGAAGCTCGTGCTTTTCCTTCAGCAGGCCGCAGAGACTGACCTTCTTCAGCCGAGCGATGCTCATGACGCGCCCTCCGCGGCATGTTTGCGCTTGGAGATTTTGGAGCGGACGACGGCGGCCATCTGTTCGTCCGAGAGGTAGATGCGGATGCGTTTGATGTTGGCCTTGGCCCGGGGGATCAGAACCTTGTCGAAGAGATTGACCCGCTGGGTGATGGTCTTGACCGCCTGGTCCAGCAAGGCCACCCGCTGCTCCTCGACCTGCAGCCGAACCCGAAGACGCAGCATGTCGCGCAGCAGATCGGCGGCGGTATCCACCCAATGGGGCTTCGACAGCAGCGCGTAAGGCCTGATCCGCACCTCGACCCGCTCCAGGCGCGGCAGATGCGTTCCCACCAGGTTCTCCGTCTCTATCGCGACCTCCGTCACGGTCGCCAGGTCGCTCAGATCGACGTTCACGTTGGCCAGCATCGGCAGTTGCCGTCCGACCTTCCGTTTGAGATCGAGGATCTCGCGGTTGGTCCCGGCCAGGGTTCTGGCCGCCTTGGCCCGCTCCGCCATCAACTGCTGCCGCTTGAGGTCGAGCGACGGCAGGAAGCGTTCGTAGGTCCTCAGGTTGCGTGTCTCGCGCGCCAGCGAGGACTTATTGAGCTGCAGTCTCGCCATGACTCTCCGGTTCCGAACCCTCCGCCGGCATCTGGTCCGTCCCCGAGGTCTCGGCCGTCGCGCCGCCGTCCTTCGGGAAGTACTTCTCAATCAGTTCCTGCTTCATCAGCAGCTCTTCGGGCCGGAAGCAGGCGGCCAGCGTCGCCCAGCAGAGATCCAGGGCCTCTTCGAGCCGCAGCGAGACCTCGATGTCCATGAAGCGGTCGCGGAAGAGGTCGCCGAACTTCAGAAGCTTGTGGTCGAAGTCGGACAGATCGAAGGCCATCGCCTGCTTCTGCTGCGCGTCGCGGGCGCCCGAATAGAAGCGGATCATGGTGTTCATAATTTGCCCGTGATCTTCGCGCGTCACCTTGCCGATGACATTCTGTTTCAAGCGCGAGAGCGAGCCGAAGGGATCGAGCACGCCGTCGTGCAGATAGAACTGCCCCTCGGTGATGTAGCCGGTGTTGTCGGGCACGGGGTGGGTGACGTCGCCACCGGGCATGGTGGTGACGGTCAGGATCGTCACCGAGCCCCCTTTGGCATAGTCGCAGGCCTTCTCGTAGCGGCGGGCGAGCTGGGAATAGAGATCACCCATGTAGCCCCGGTTGGAGGGAACCCGCTCCATGGAGATGCCGACTTCCTTCAGGGCATCCGCATAGGCGGTCATGTCGGTCAACAGCACCAGAACGCGCTTGCCTTCCTCGACCGCAAAACGCTCGGCGACGGCCAGCGCCATGTCCGGCACCAGCAGCCGCTCGACAATGGGATCCGACGCCTGATTGATGAACATCACCGTGCGGGAGAAGACGCCCGCATCCTCGAAGGCCTTTCGGAAGGTGTAGTAGTCATCGAAGATCAGGCCCAGGCCGCCGAAGACCACGATGTCGGCATCGGCCTGGATCCCGATGCGTGCCAGGAAGGGATTGAAGGGCTCCCCCGCCACGGAGAAGATCGGGATCTTCTGGCTTTCGACGAGGGAGTTGAAGACGTCGATCATCGGAACGTCGGTGCGGATCATCCGCTTCGGTACTATGCGCTCGCACGGGTTCACCGAGGGACCGCCGATGTTCACCTTGGCGTCCATCTCCAACTCCGGCCCGCCGTCGATCGGCCTTCCGGTTCCGCCGAACACCCGGCCCAGGATGTTGGGAGAGTAGGTGACCTGCATCGGGTGGCCGAGGAAGGTCACGCTCGAGCCCGTGGAGATGCCCTTGGTCCCGGTGAAGATCTGCAGCGACACCACATCGCGGTCGATGTTGATGACCTGAGCCAGGGACTGCTGCCCCTCGTCCTGCTCCAGGACGGCGAGATCGCCAAAACGAACCGTCGCCTCCTTGCCGTCACCGCTCTCCGGCACCCGGACTTTCAGGATATCGCCGACGATCTCGAGAATACGGGAGTAGCGAACCAGATTGAGAACCATGGCTTCCTCGTCGGCCCGGTCGTCCGGGCCGTTGCCTCCGCGCTTCGTCTCTCCCCCAAGGCCCTGTACTCCAGACCGCCGGTCAGTACCAGTGCCTAAAGCGTTACAGGCTTGTTTATCCCGACTCTTGCGATGGTTTCCGGGGCTCGGCACCGGCCCCTCGGCGGCGCGAGTTTCAGGATGCCGGTGGAGATGTCATGGGGCGTGCCAGACCGTCTCTGTCGTGTCGCTGGACACGGTGGTTCCCGCCGTGCCGGCCACGATACCCGGCAGGTCGGCCAAGGCCCCGATGGCGGCCGCCTTTCCGGTGCTTTCCGCGAAGTGACAGGCGGCTTCCACCTTCGGTCCCATGGAGCCGGCGGGAAAGTTGTAGGCGCCAAGGGACTCCGGCCCTGCGCGCTTGATCGCTCTGGCTTCCGGCTTACCCCAATTCACGTAGACGGCGTCCGCATCGGTCGCCATCACGAAGAGATCGGCGTCGAGTTCACGGGCAAGCAATTCGCTGGCGAAGTCCTTGTCGATCACGGCTTCGACGCCGCGCAACTTTCGCTGGGCATCGTAGACCGTGGGAATGCCGCCGCCGCCCGCACAGATGACGACGGTCCCGCGGTCCAGCAGCCAGGTGATCGGGCGGATCTCGAAGATCCTCTTGGGACGCGGCGAGGGGACGACGCGCCGCCAGGTGTCGCCGTCGGGCTTGATCGACCAGGCTTTCTCCGCTGCCAGACGACGCGCTTCGGACTCTTCGTAGACCGGGCCGATGAACTTGGTCGGATCGCCGAAAGCGGGGTCGTCGGGATCGACCTCAATCATGGTCAGGATCGTGGCGAAGGGCGTCTCGACCGGCAGCAGATTTCCCATCTCCTGTTCGATCATGTAGCCGATCATGCCCTCGGTCTCGGCGCCCAGAACATCGAGAGGATAGGTTTCGTCCGGTTTGTAGGCGGCACCCTGCAAGGCGAGCAGGCCGACCTGTGGTCCGTTGCCATGAGACACGACGAGCTGATGTTCGCGCGCGATGGGGGCAAGAGCCTGCGCGGCGATCCGAACGTTCGCGCGCTGGTTCTCGGCCGTCAGTGCTTCGCCGCGGCGCAGCAGCGCGTTGCCGCCGAGGGCGACGACGATGCGCATGGTTTAGCTCCCGATCGTCGCGACGAGGATCGCCTTGATGGTATGCATCCGGTTCTCTGCCTGCTCGAACTGAACGCCGGCCGGCGACTCGAACACCTCCTCCGTCACCTCCATTTCCGTAACCCCGAACTTCTGAAACATCTCCTCCCCGACCTTGGTTTCGCGGTTATGGAAGGCGGGCAGGCAGTGCATGAACTTGGTGGAGGGGAGGCCGGTCGCCGCCATCAGCGCGCTGTCGACCCTGTAGGGTGTCAGCAGCCTGATCCGCCCCTCCCAGACATCGTCGGGCTCGCCCATGGAAACCCAGACGTCGGTGTGGATGAAGTCGCAGCCCTTGACGGCTTCTTTCGGATCCTCGGTCAGCGTCAAGCGAGCGCCGTAGCTTTCCGCCAGCTCACGGGCCGGCTTCACAAACTCGTCGCCTGGCCAGTTGGTCTTGGGTGCAGCGATGCGGACGTCCATTCCCATCAGACAGCCCGCGATCATCAGGGAATGTCCCATATTGCTGCGGGCATCGCCGACGAACGCGTAGGAGACGTCGTGCAGCGGCTTGTCGCTGTGCTCGCGCATGGTCAGTAGATCGGCCAACATCTGCGTCGGATGGAACTCATCGGTCAGGCCGTTGAAGACGGGCACGCCCGCGTATTCGGCGAGTTCCTCCACCGTCTCCTGCCCGAATCCGCGATACTCGATGGCGTCGTACATGCGGCCCAGGACACGGGCGGTATCCTTCATCGATTCCTTATGTCCGATCTGGGAGCCGGAAGGGCCGAGGTAGGTGACGCCCGCGCCCTGATCCATCGCCGCGACCTCGAAGGCGCACATGGTCCGTGTCGAGCTCTTCTCGAAGATCAGGCAGATGTTCTTGCCCTTGAGGTGCTGCTGCTCCGTGCCCGTGTACTTGGCCCGTTTCAGATCGCGGGCGAGATCCAGCAGGAAGCGCATCTCGCGCTGGCTGAAATCCAGGATCTTGAGGAAACTGCGTCCCTTGAGATTGAAGGCCATCGAAGGCGTCTCCCTGTGGCGGCATGCGCGCGTGCGGCGATTGGGGTCAGTCGTCCAGCCCGTCACGCAGGATCGGACAGGTCATGCAGTGGCCGCCACCGCGGCCCCGGCCCAACTCGTTGCCCGCGATGGTGACGACCTCGACGCCGGCCTTCCGCAGCAGCGTGTTGGTGTAGGTGTTGCGCTCGTAGGCCATGACGACGCCCGGCTCCAGGGCCACCACGTTGTTGCCGTCGTCCCACTGTTCGCGTTCCGCCTCGTAGGCGTCGCCGCCCGTGTGCACCTCGCGCAGTTTCTTCAGACCGAGCGCCTTCGCCACCACGGCGGGAAAGTCCGTCTGTTCCTCGACCACGGAGAGCTCGCCCTCGGCCGGTCCCGGACGGAGGGAGAAGGGGCGGATCGCCTGCACGACCTCCGGGTAGATGTTCACCAGATCGCGGTCGCAGAAGGTGAAGACCGTGTCCAGATGCATCGCCGCACGATCCTTCGGCATGGCCGCGGCGACGATGTGCTCCGCCGCGCCCTCGGCGAAAAGCCTGCGGGCGATCTGTCCGACGGCCTGCGGGGTCGTGCGTTCGCCCATGCCGATCAGGACGACGCCCTTGCCCAGTGGCTGGATGTCGCCGCCTTCGACATGGGCCTGGCCGTGATCGGTCTCCACATCGCCGCCCCACCAGACCTGGAAGTCATCGTCCTTGAACATCGGATGGAACCTGTAGATCGCCGCCATGTTCAGGGTCTCCTGACGGCGGGCCGGCCAGAACATGGGATGCAGCGTCACACCGCCGTAGATCCAGGCCGAGGGGTCGCGCGTGAAAAGCTGATTGGGCAGCGGTGGCAGCACGAAATCCTGCGGCGCGAGCAGGCGCCCCAGCAGCCCCTTCGGCTCGAAGGGCAGCTCTGCCCGGTTGATCCCGCCGATCAGGTGGACGGAAAGCCGATAGGCCTCCATTTCGGTCAGGCAGGCGTGAAGCTCCTGAGCCAGTCCGACGCCGACGATGTTCTCGGTGATGCGGAGATCCAGAAGCCATTTGCGCGCAACGGGATCGCGCAGAGTCTCCTCCAGCAGTTCGCGGACGTGATAGACCTCGATCCCTCGCGCGCGCAGCTCGTCGACGAAGGCGAGGTGTTCCTGCCGCGCCCGTTTCACCCAGAGTACGTCGTCGAACAGCAGTTCCTGGCAGTTCGAGGGGGTCAGGCGGGCGATGGCAAGTCCCGGCCGGTGAACGATCACCTTGCGGAGCCTGCCGACTTCGGAATGCACACCGTAGGCGGTCATCTTCTGTCTCCGGGATGGGCCGACGCTGTCGCGCCGTCGGCCTATTTGCGGTTTGCGGACCGGCTGGGCCGGCTTATCCGACCACCGTGCCGAGACTGATCGCCACCATGATGATCGCGGTCAGGATCAGCAGCAGGGGCCACATGAAACGCAGCCAGCGTTCGTAAGGAACGCGGCCGAGCGCCAGGCCGCCCATGACGACGGCAAAGGTCGGGTTGACGAGATTCACGAGACCGCTGGCGGATTGATAGGCCGTGACGACCAAGTCGCGCGGAACACCGGCGAAGTCGCCCAGCGGGGCCATGATGGGCATGGTCAGAACGGCAAGGCCGGAGGAGGAGGGGACCAGAAACGAAAGCGCGGCCTGGAGACCGAACATGGTGTTGATGAAGCCGACTTCCGACAGGCCCTCGACGGCAGTCTCCGACCAGAACAGGATCGTGTCGGTGATGTTGCCTGCGTCCATCACCACGACGATCCCGCGTGCGATGCCGATCACCAGCGCGACGCCGAGGAGGTCGCGCGCGCCGTCCACGAAGGTGTTGGTGAAGTCTTCCTCCCCGATGCGCGCGATCACACCGACGACGATGGCGGCGACGAGGAAGAGAGCCGACATCTCGGCCATCCACCAGCCGCCCATCGATACGCCCCAGATCATCACTCCGAAGCTGGCGGCGAAGATCGTCAGGACGAGCTTGCGGGTCGTCGTGAAGTCGGTTCTCTCGGCATCCTCCGACAGGCTACGGCCCTTTAGGAAGTGGGCCTCGTTCGACGCGCGTCGGTCGGCCACGATGGAAAGGTCGGGGTTCGCGCGCACCCGCTCGGCATAGCGCATCACGTAGAGGACGCAGGCCAGCCAACAAACGAACAGGATCGCGAAGCGCAGGACGATGCCTTCGGTGAAGGGAACCTCTGCCGCATCGGAAGCGATGACGGTGGCGAAGGGATTGATGGTGGAGCCGAGGGTGCCGACGCCGGCGCCGAGCATGATGATGGCCACGCCGGTGAGCGCGTCGTAGCGCGCGGCGATCATGACCGGGATGATCAGGGCGTAGAAGGCCAGCGTCTCCTCCGCCATGCCGTAGATGGTTCCTCCTGCAGCGAAAAGCGCCATCAGGATCGGAATCATCCACTTTTCGCGACCTCGGAGTGCCTGCATGGCACGCTCGATGCCCGCGTCGATGGCCCCCGTCTTGGTCACCACCCCCAGAAAGCCGCCGATGATCAAGACGAACAGGGCGACGTCGATGGCACGGGCCTCGTAGCTGACCGGATCGAAGAAACCTGCAATCGGTGCCATCGCCACGTCGAGGACGCCCTGTGGATTGGGTTCGACCTGCCGATAGGTGCCGGGAATTGGGACCTCCCGTCCCAATTCTTCGTTCAGTTCGCGCGTGTACTGACCCGCCGGAACGAACCAGGTGGCCACCGCAACGGCGACGATCAAACCGAAGAGAATCGTGTAGGCGCTCGGAAATCTGAATGTCATCTTCGGCCTTCGATACTTTTGCCGCGTTCAGGGAGAGTGCGGTCTCTGCTCTTCGCAGCGCGATTGTACGGACGGGCCGAGCCTCTCAACGAAATCGGGACTTGAGACGTCGTTGCCCGAAAACTGAATTGGAGACCGGCTTGCCGTGAGCAGATCGGCGATTGGATTATTCATATGTAAGCAAATAAAAATCGGCGTCAAGATGGAGATGCCCGGATCGCTTTCCGATCATCTCTCTGAAAGGGAGGGTGAGAATCGATTGCCCAATGGCGTCCTGGCGAAGCTTCAAAAGGCAGGTCATTGTGAGGCCTGTCACATTGAATAATATCGCGCTGAAGCGGGCCTTGAGGTAGCGTTCCCGAGCATTCAGACATCCAATGCTCAAACCTTGCCCTGGAAGGTGACAATGCCGGACAGCAATTTGGAGCACTTGCCTAGACCAGTGCATTTCGGCAGACCTCGCGGTCTCGGAAGGCTTTGCGGTGCCTTTGGTGTCCTGCTCTTCCTCGGGGCCTGCGAAGAGCAGAACGTCTATGCACCTCCGCCGCCGCCGACGGTCACGGTGGCTCAGCCTCTGATCCAGGACGTGACCGAGTATCTGGAGTTCAGCGGTACGACAGTGGCCTATGCCCGTGTCGAGATCCCGGCGCGCGTTCCGGGCGTGCTGCAGGCCGTTCACTTCGAGATCGGCAGCGAAGTCTTGAAGGGCGATCTGCTCTTCACGATCGACCCTCTGGAATACGAGGCCTCCGTCCAGGCCGCCGAAGCCGAACTGGTCCGGGCCCAAGCCGTCTTGAGCGAAGCGGAGAAAACCCTGGGTCGGGCTCGGACCCTGATTCAGCGCGGCAACATCTCCCAAGCCAGTCTGGATGAGGCGGAGGCCGACTACCTTTCGGCGGAAGCCGAGGTCCTGGTCCGCGAAGCCAATCTGACGAGCGCGCGGATCGACCTGGGCTACACGCAGGTGACGGCCCCCCTGTCCGGCCGTGTGGGCCGCAACCTGGTCGACGTGGGCAACCTCGTGGGCCAGGGCTCCGCCACGGTTCTGACCGACATCACCGTCTACGATCCCATACACGTCTACTTCGAGGTCAACGAACGCGACCTGCTGCGAGCCATCGAACGCATCCGCAGCGAGATGGGCGAGGGCGGGTCGACCAGAGATCAAGCGAACTTTCCGATCGAAGTCGGTCTGACGACGGAGGAGGGGTATCCGCACATCGGCGTCACCGATTTCACGGAATCGCAAGTGGATCCCGACACGGGAACCTTGCAGGTTCGCGGCGTTCTACAGAATCCGGGCGAGCAGCCGGCTCTGCTTCCTGGTCTCTTCGCCAGGGTCCGCGTGCCGATCGCCCAGCGTGCGGAGATGCCGCTGGTCAGCGAGAACGCCGTCGGTTTCGATCAGAGCGGCCGCTATCTGCTGGTCGTCAACGACGAAGGCATCGTCGAGAAGCGAGGCGTCACGTTGGGCCAGCTGGTCGACGGCCTGCGCGTGATAGAGCGGGGGATCGATCCCGGCGACAGAGTCGTCGTCACCGGCGTGCAGCGCGCTCGGGAGGGCATCGCGGTTCAGGCGCAGGAGATCGACATGTCGTCGCTGCTGCTCTCGGCGCACGGTGGCTCCGCATCGGAGGGCGGTCGGCGCGGGGATGGACAGAGGGCCGCCGGCGACGGCGCCGCGCCCGACGCGGCAAACGACTGATCGGCCGCAGAGATGTCGTCCCAATTCTTCATCGAGCGGCCGATCTTTTCGAGTGTCATCTCGATCGTGATCGTGATCGCCGGTTTGGTGACGCTGTTCGGTCTGCCCGTCGCACAGTATCCCGAGATCACGCCGCCGACCGTTCAGGTCAGTGCGGTCTACCCGGGCGCCAGCGCCGAGGTCATTTCCGAAACCGTCGCCGCGCCGATCGAGCAGGAGGTCAACGGTGTCGAAGGCATGCTCTATATGTCCTCGACCAGTGCCAGCGACGGCTCCTACAGCCTGACGGTGAGTTTCGAGGTCGGGACCGATCTCGATCTCGCGCAGATCCTCGTCCAGAACCGCGTCGCTCTCGCCGAGCCGCGCCTGCCTGAGGAGGTGGTCCGGCAGGGCGTCAGCACCAAGAAGCAGTCGACCAACATTGTCATGATCGTCTCGCTGTCCTCGCCGGACGGACGTTATGACGAGCTGTTCCTCAGCAACTTCGCCACTCTGCAGCTGCGCGACCGTTTGAGCCGGGTCGAGGGCGTGGGCGAGGTCTCGGTCTTTCCGAGCAGCGAGTACAGCATGCGGATCTGGCTCGACCCGCAACAGTTGAGATCGCGCGAGATCACCACGCAGGAGGTCCTGGCGGCCGTTCGCGAACAGAACGTCCAGGTCGCGGCCGGTCAGATCGGCCAGCCGCCGGCGCCGGAAACCCAGGGTCTGCAGTTGTCGGTCAACGTGCTGGGGCGTCTGAGCGAGGTCGAACAGTTTGAGGAGATCATCGTCAAGACGTCCGAGGACGGACGCCTTGTACGTCTGCGCGACGTCGCGCGTGTCGAATTGGGAGGCCAGAATTACGACCTGACCTCGACGCTGGAGGGATCGAGTTCCGCAAGTGTCCTGATCTACCAGCTTCCCGGTGCCAATGCGCTGCAGGTGGCCACCGACGTGCGGGCCGCCATGGCGGAGGCGTCGGCCCTCTTCCCCCAGGGCGTGGACTACGCCGTTCCCTACGACACCACCCTGTTCGTCCAGGCCTCCATCGACGGCGTCGTTATGACCCTGTTTCAGGCCGGCGTGCTGGTCTTCCTGGTGCTCTTCCTCTTCCTGCAGGACTGGCGGGCGACGTTGGTGCCGGCGGTTACGATCCCGGTTGCGCTGATCGGCACCTTCGCCGTGATGGCGGCTCTGGGCTTCTCGCTCAATATGCTCACGCTGTTCGGCCTGGTGCTGGCGATCGGCGTGGTGGTCGACGATTCCATCGTCATCGTGGAGGCTACCGCGTCGCACATCGACAAGGGGCTCAGCTCCTGGGATGCCGCGATCAAGGCGATGTCGGAGGTCTCCGGCCCGGTCGTGGCCACCAGCCTGGTCTTGATGGCGGTCTTCATTCCGGCGGCCTTCCTGCCGGGCATTACCGGCGAGATGTATCGGCAGTTCGCCCTGACGATCGCTGCCGCGACGGTCTTCAGCACCCTGAACGCCTTGACCCTGAGCCCGGCCCTCTCAGCCTTGCTGTTGCGGCCGCAGCCGGAGCGCAAGAACGCTCTCTTTCGCGGTTTCGACAAGGCCTTCGCCGTCGCCGGCTCCGGCTATGCCGGGGTCGCGCGGTCGCTCCTGCGTCGCTCGGCCCTGGCGATGGTGTTGTTCGTAGGTTTGTTGGCGCTGACCGGCTGGCAGTTCACGCAGGTCCCGACCGGATTCCTGCCGCAAGAGGACCAGGGTTACTTGTTGGTCAACGTGCAGCTTCCCGACGGAGCATCCCTAGGCCGCACGACGCAGGTGCTTCAGCGGATCGACGAGATCGTCGAAGGAACCCCCGGCGTCGAGACCTGGGTCACGCTCGGCGGCTTCTCCTTGATCGACGGAACGGCCGCGTCCAACTCGGCAGTGGTCTTCGTCGTCTTGACACCCTGGGAAGAGCGCAGGGAGCCGCACCTTGCGTCGAATGCCATTCTGGGCAACTTGCAAGGCCGGCTGTTCGGAATTCAGGAGGCGTTGGTCTTCGGCTTTCCACCGCCTGCGATCAGCGGCCTCGGCGTATCCGGTGGTTTTCAGATGCAGCTCCAGGCGCGCGGCAACGTCGGCCTGACGGAGCTGGGAGCCATGGCGCAGGAACTGATCGTGGACGGCAATGCCCAATCCGGCCTGACCAATCTCAATACGACCTTTCGAGCGTCGGTCCCGCAGCTCTTCGCGGAGGTCAACCGGACCCAGGCCAAGAGGCTCGGCGTCTCCTTAGACGAGATCTTCGGAACGCTGCAGGCCTACCTAGGATCCGCCTATGTCAACGACTTCAATCGCTTCGGCCGGACCTGGCAGGTCAAGGTTCAGGCGGACCATCGCTTCCGCCTGACGCCAGAGGACATTCGGCGGCTCGAGGTCCGCAACGCCGATGGCGACATGGTGCCGATGGGGGCTCTGGTCGATGTCGACTACATCACCGGGCCGCAAACGATCCTGCGCTACAACCTCTTTCCGGCGGCCTCCATCACCGGTCAGGCGGCGCCGGGTTTCAGCTCCGGCCAGGCTCTGCTGCTGATGGAGGAGATGGCGGATGCCAAGTTGCCGGTGGCGATGGGGTACGAGTGGACCGGCGTCTCCTATCAAGAACGGCAGGTGGGCAGCGAAGCCATCGCGATCTTCGGGCTCGCCATCCTTCTGGTCTTTCTCGTGCTGGCGGCCCAGTACGAAAGCTGGACGAGCCCGGCCGCCGTCATCCTGGTGGTGCCTCTAGCGATTCTCGGAACCGTGGTTGCCCTGTTGATCGGCGGGTCCGACAACAACGTCTATACCCAGATCGGGATCGTCCTCTTGATCGGGCTGGCCAGTAAGAATGCCATCCTGATCGTCGAGTTCGCCCGGCAGGAGCGAGAGGGTGGGCTTGGTATTCTGGAAGCGGCGGCCGAGGCGTCGCGCCGGCGGTTCCGTCCTATCCTGATGACGGCGATCTCCTCCATCGCTGGCTTCATGCCGCTGCTGCTCGCCACCGGTGCCGGCGCGGCGAGCCGTCAGGCCGTGGGCTACGCCGTGGTCGGCGGCATGATCGCCGCGACGCTGATGTCCCTGCTCTTCACGCCGGTCTTCTATCTGGTGATGCAGCGTCTCAGCGAACGCTCCCGACGCAAGCCTGGGGCGAAGGGGGCTGAGGCACCCGCCGAATAGAGACTTTACGTCTCAGGTGGAATCCAAACGCTTCCACCTGAGACGATCGCTCTCCAGGCGGAGGAGGTTCTACATCGTCTTCCAGTCGTCGCTCTGCTCGAAGGCGTAGGCCGCCTTGTAGATGGTCGACTCCTCGTAGTGGCGGCCGATCAGCATCATCGAGACCGGCAGTCCGTCGGACAGGCCGCAGGGAACCGCCATGGCCGGATGGTGCGTCAGGTCGAAGGGCGCGGTGTTGGAGATCATCTCGTAGGCCCGCTGGATGTATTCCTCGCGGGGCGCATCCGGCTCCGGAATCGGCTGTGCCTTCTGCGGCGTCGTCGGCATCAGCAGCAGGTCGTAGTTGGCGAGTTCCGCGTCGTAGGCCGCGCGCAGGCGTCGGACGATGTTCATCGCTTTGCCGTAGAAGCGGCTGCCGTAGTACTTCCGCATGTAGGTGCCGAGCAGGGTCAAAAGCTTGGTGGTGTCGCTCAGCTCGTTGGCCCTGCTCCGCCAGTTCCGATGGAAGTCCATCAGGCTGGTGACGTAGAGATCCGGACGCGATACGCCGTAGCCGTCGCCATGCATCATGGTCTGGGTCAGGCCTTCGACGCCGATCGGCATCCAGAGGGCGAGGCCGGCGTTATGCATCGGGATCGACACCTCCTCGACCGTCGCGCCTAGGGCGGCCAGCTTCTTTGCCGCCGCCTTGACCTTGGTGTTGACGTCGTCCTCCGCGTTGGGCTGTCCGAAGCCCTCGGTCACCACGCCGATCTTCAGGCCCGACAGCTCGCCGCCCAGCGCTTCGGTGTAGGGAGCCGTCCGCACGTCGTATTGGCGGGGATCGTAACCGTCGGGGCCGGCGATGGCCTCCAGCATCAGGGCGTTGTCGCTGACTGTCGCCGTCATGGGGCCGGTGTGGTCGACGAAGATCTCGATGGGCATGATCCCGGTGTAAGGCACCAGGCCATGGGTCGGTTTCATGCCGTAGATGCCGCACCAGGAGGCCGGCATCCGGATCGAACCGCCCTGGTCGCCGCCGATTGCCATGTCGACCTCGCCGGCAGCGACCAGCGCCGCAGAGCCCGAGGAGGAGCCGCCGGCCGAATAGCCGTGTTTGTGCGGATTGTGGACGGGGCCCGTCGCGTTGGTGTGGCTGCCGCCCGACAGGCAGAAGTACTCGCAGTGGGCCTTGCCCATCAGCGTCGCGCCGGCATCCAGCAGGCGCTCAACCACCGTCGCATCCACGTCCGGGACGTAGCCCTCCAACGTGCTGGAGCCGTTCATCATCGGCACTCCGGCCACCATCACGTTGTCCTTGATCGCGACGGTCTTGCCCTTGAGCTTGCCGGAGGGCGCGCCCTCGATGGTGGATTTCACGTACCAGGCGTTGAGGGGATTGTCTTCAGGTAGAGGACGCTGCCCGGTGGTGCGCGGGTACTTCACCTCGGGCAGGTTATCCGGCATCGCATCGACCACGTCGTAGGAGGCGAGGTTGCCCACCATCAGGTCGCGGAACGAGGCCGCGTCTTCTGGATCGAAGGAGATGCCCAGTTCCTCGGCGATCTCGTAGACCTGGTCCAGTGTCGGTACCTTGACGGTCATGGCTGCTGCTCCTCCCTCTCGATGAAACTCGTTTCGCGTCGCCGGCTCGCCCTGGTCCGGCTATTTGAGACGCTCCGGTGGCTAGGGCGCGAGATAGCGCAGGAGACGGGGGTCATCCTTCACCTCCGCCGCCGGGCCCTGCAATGCGATCGTGCCGCGATCCATGACGTAGGCGTAGTCCGCCACACGCAGGGCCAGTTCCACATGCTGCTCGACCAGGATGACGGACATCTCGGAGGTCAAGGCGCGCAGGCGTTCGGCAATTTCCTCGATGACTCCGATCCAGACACCCTCGGTCGGCTCGTCCAGCATAAGCAGGCGCGGTTTGCCCAGCAGCGCTCGGCCGATCGCCAGCATCTTGCGCTCGCCCCCCGACAGGGTGCCGGCGGTCTGCTCCAGCCGCTGACCCAGCTTGGGGAAGAAATCGAGCACCATGTCGATGCCGGACTTGTCCTTCTGCCTCACGGCGCCGAGCAAAAGGTTCTCGCGCACCGTCAACTTGCCGAAGACCGCCTGTTCCTGCGGCACGTACCCCATGCCCTGTCGGACACGCCATTCGGTCCCGTGTTCGTGGGCATTCTGGCCGTCGAACCAGATCGTTCCCTGCATGGCCTGAATCTCACCGATCAGGGTCTTGAGCAAGGTGCTCTTGCCGGCACCGTTGCGGCCGAGCAAGGCGATGCCGCCGGTCGCCTTCGCTGTGAGGTCGACCTTCGACAGGACCTGACTGCGGCCGTAGCCGGCATCTAGTTCCTGCACGTCGAGGATCGTCGCCTTGCTGAGGACCGGTTGGGCCGTGGGGGTGGAAGCGGGACTAGACACGGGTCGTATAGACCTCCTGCACGCGCGCCGACGTCTCGATCTCCGCCACCGTGCCGTCGTCCAGCACCTTCCCCTGATCCAGCACGGTCAGGTGATCGCAGATGTCCTTGATGAAATCCAGGTCGTGCTCGACGATGACCAGGGCGCAGCTCTGTTTGATCGGCATCAGCAGTTCGCCGGTCACGCGCCGTTCTTCCGGACTCATGCCGCCGGTCGGCTCGTCGAGCAGCAACAGCTTCGGCTTCACGGCCATGGCCATGGCAATCTCAAGCCACTGCTGCTGACCGTGGCTCAACTCGCCGGCCAGATCGGTCATCAGGTCGGCCAGCAGAAATCGCTCCAGCAGGTCCATCACCTCGTCGTGGAGGGCGGCGCGGCTTTTCGAGCGCAGCAAGGTCCAGAGCGACTGGTCGGCCTGCACCGCGAGCAGGAGGTTATCGTAGACGGAGAGTTCCGGCAGGATCGCGGTGATTTGGAACTTCAGCGAGAGACCGCGCTTGGCGCGCTCCGCCGGCGTCGCCGTGGTGATGTCCGCGCCGTCGAAGCCGATGGTGCCTTCGTTCGCAAAATGCGCCCCGGCAATGGCTTTCAGAAGCGTCGACTTGCCGGAACCGTTCGGGCCGATCAAGCCGTGGAAGCTGCGTTCGCGAACGGTCACGTCGACCTCACCCAGGGCGCGCAGCGCCCCGAAGGTCTTGCCGACGCCACGGACCTCAAGCAGCGCCATCGTCCGCCCCCGCCCGTTCGACTCCCGCCCGTTCGACTTTCGCCCGTTCGACTCTCGCCGACGCTCCATCTTCGGAGGATTTGCCGCGCAGCGGGGCGCCGAAGGAGCCGATGCGCTCACGCTCGGAGACGATCAGTCCCAGAAGCCCCGTGGGGCGGTAGGCGACGACGACCAACATGATGATGCCCAGCACGACCGGCCAGTAGTTCTTGATGGCATCGATGTCAGAGAGAAAGAGTCTCAGGGTCTCGATCACGCCGGCCCCGATCACCGGGCCGATCAGCGTGCCGATGCCCCCGAACAGCCCGTAGAGAACGGCGTAGGTGGAGATCCCGATGCCCACGCTGGAGGGACCCACGAAGCCTTCGTGATAGCTGTAGAGCGCGCCCGCGAGGCCGGCAATCATGCCGGCGAAGGAGAAGACGATCGCCTTGTAGACCTGCACGCGGTAGCCGAAGAAGGCGATCCGCTCCTCGTTCTGCCGCATGCCGGCGAGCACAAGCCCGAACTGGGAGCGGACGAGATAGCGGCTGGCGAGATAGACGAGACAGAGGAACAGCAGCGCGACGTAGTAGAAGGCCAGTCCCGGCTCCAGCTCGTAGCCGCCGATCATCAGGAAGTCCCAGATCGACAGACCGTTGCCGGCGCCGACCCAGAGCCAGCCGGCCACCAGCCGTTCTGCGGCGTAGGAGGCGGTCAGGGTGCCGAGCGCGACGAAAATCACCGTGGGCGTGCGTTTGCCGAGCAGGAGGAACCAGCCGACCAGCAAGGCGGCCAGCAAGCCGACCAGCATGCCCATGGGGACGACGAAGAAGATCTGCAGCCACCCGAGTTCCTCGGCGAACTTGGCGACGACATAGCCGGCAAGGCCGAAGAATAGGCCCTGCCCGAAAGACATGATCCCGGAATAGCCCCAGCAGAGATCGAAACTGATCGCCAGTTTGGCGAGGATCAGGATCGTGGTGACGCGGATGACCCAGAAGTTGTTGAAGTCGGGCTCACCCTCGCCGGCCGTCAGGTAACTGACCGCGAAGGGATAGAGCAGCAGAAAGATCAGCAGGCCCCATTCCACGACGGGGATGACGCCACCGCGCGCCCGGCGTGGCTTCCGTATCGAGGGTCGGCTAATCGAAGTCTCTGCCATCGGGGCCATGGGGGCGGCAGTTCCTTGTCAGGAGAGTGAAAAAGAGACGCCGGCCGCAACCGGTCCGGTGGCATCCCGGCCACCGGACCGCTCGCGATCGGACCGAACCGCTCAGGTGCACTCGGCGGGATCCACCATGTCGTACTTCGAAATCACTTCGTATTCGCCGGCGCGCGAGACGGCGATGTACATGTTCATCGCGCAGTGGCCCGTGCCGGGTATCATCCTGGCGCCGCCGCCCGGGCCTTCGGCGATCTCCGCCGTGTCCAGCGCGGCCGAGACGGCGTCGCGGTCCAGATCGCCGTTGGTCGCTTTGACCGCTTCCTCGTAGAACTTCACGCCGCGATACATGCCGGTGGCCGCGGAGCCGGCGGTGAAGAGGTAGCGGGTATCGGGGAACATCGCGTCGTAGGCGGTCTGAAGCTCGTTGCTGAAGGGATCGTCGACCGCCTTGAAGTAATCCAGACAGCTCGACAGCCCCTCCATCTCGCGGGCTGGGACGTAGTTGACCGAGTTGTCGTCGAAGTAGACGCAGCTCACGTGTCCGCCCCGCTCGTTGAAGCCGCTCTCGTAGAGCTGCTTCAGGAAGGCCTGGGTGCCCGGCGGGATTACCGTCTTGAACACGCAGTCCACGTTCTCGTTGTTGATCTTTGCGACCGTGGCCGAGTACTCGATCTGATCGAGGGGGTAGTACTCCTCGAACACCACCTCGCCGCCGTTGTCCTCGATCACCTTGCGGGCGTAGGCGTTGAGAAGCTGCGGCCAAAGGTAGTTGGCCGAGGGGAAGGCGAAGCGCCTGTGTCCCTGGCCGATCAGCCAGGGGATCAGCTCGTCGCACTGCTGTGCCGGCGTCGGGCCGGTGCAGAAGAGGTCTGCGGTGCACTCCTGCCCTTCGTAGAGCTGCGGATAGATGTAGAGCGTGCGGCCGCGTCGGACGATGGGGTTCTTGATCGCCTCGCGCATGGCGCTGGTGATGCCGCCGAGCACGACGTCCACGTCGTTCTGCTGGATCAGCCGGCGCACGTTGCCCACGGCGACGCCGGGGTCGGAGGCTGTGTCCTCCAGATAGAGTTCGATGGGTCGGCCCAGGATGCCGCCGGCGTCGTTGATCTGCTGGACCGCCAACTGCGCGATCTGCCAGTTGGCGTTGCCCGAGGGGGCGATGGCACCGGTGATGTCGGTCGCGATGCCCATCTTGATCGGGCCTGAGGCGTGACTCCATTTGGGTCTCAGGACCCAGCCGCCGGCACTGCCGGCGATCCAGCCCGTTGCGGCCAGTGCGCCGGCACCCTTGAGAAAGCCCCGGCGGGTGAGACGGCGGTCGGGTACGCCCTGCTCCGGTGCAGCTTGCTTGCGGTCGTTGATCACTAGATCCTCCCTTTGCTGAGTAGGCCCTGAGGACGGAACTTGACGATGATCAGAGCCGCGACGAAGACCAGAACCTCGGCGACGATGGGCTGGATCAGGGCGTTCAGCAGCGGCAGTTCGCGCAGCCACTGGAAGCCCGGCACCATGGCGCCGATCAAGGCGCCGCCCAGAACCGGCCCCTCGAAGGTGCCGACGCCGCCCAGCATGACGGCCAGAAAGGCCTGCACCAGGAAGCGCAGCCCCAGGTCCGCCGACAGCGAGAAGAGCGGCACCATCAGGGCGCCGGCGAGGCCGGCGAGCGCCGCGCCGAAGGCGAAGGTGAAGGCGTAGAGCCGCGCTGTGGAGACACCGGAGGCGCGCGCCAGCATCGGGTTCTCCAGCGCGCCGCGGATCTGCAGACCGAAGGTCGTGCGGGTGAGGAAGAGGTAGCAGGCGGTCATCACGGCGAGGGTCACCAGGATGATGACTGTCCGCCAGGCCGAGAGGCTGACGTCACCGATCTGGATGAATCCCTGGATCGGTTCGTCGATCGAATAGAACTGGCCGCCGATCAGGCCGCGAACCGTCTCGCGAATGATCAGGCCCACGGCAAAGGTGGCCAGCATGGCGATCACGGGGGCCACGTAGAGTCTGCGGATTACCGTCGCCTCGACGAAAAGGCCGACGAGGGCCACGAGAAAGGGGGCGGCCAGCATGCCGGTCCACTCGGGCAGACCCAGCTCCCGAAAGACGAAGACCGTATAGGCGCCGAGCAGAACGAACTCGCCATGGCCGAGGTTGAAGATGCCCATCATGCTGGCGATGACGGCGAGGCCCAGCACGACCAGAACCATGATCGAGGAGAAGGCGAGGATGTCGAACACCAGTTTGGCGATCGCATCGAGCTCCATCGCGGGACCTTTCGATTGCTGGGCCGACGTGGCGGGTCCGTTAGGGACCTGTCACTGCTGCGGCCCGTTCGAAAACCTGTGACGGATCTGTTTCAGCAAGAAGTATGCCAGGCGCTCGACAGCCGGGAACTGCCTTAAGGCTATACCACTGCGAACGATAATTGCATAAAATCTGCCCAAGACGGCAAGACTCGTTGCCTAATGTTTTGGCGACGAGCAACGATCTTTCGTCCCGCAGCGGCGTCCGCCGACGGCGGACAAGTCCAGCAAGGGAGTGCGCGATGAGCGAAGAGGCGGCCGGTACCGGCCACGATCCGAGAACCGCCCTGGCCTGCGTCCAGATCGAGCCGAGGGTGGGCGACCTCTCCGGCAACATCGAGCGGAGCTGCGCCAAGATCGAGGAAGCCGCTAAAGCCGGTGCGAAGTTCGTCGTGCTGCCCGAACTCGCGAACTCGGGATACGTCTTCGAGAGCCGGGAGGAGGCCTACGGTCTCGCCGAGGTGGCGGGCGAGGGGCCGGCCAGCACTGCCTGGGCCGAGAGCGCGCGGCGACATAGTCTTTACATCATCGCCGGCCTGGCGGAACGCGAGGGCAGCGCACTCTACAACTCGGCGGTGGTGATCGGGCCGGACGGGCACATCGGCACCTATCGCAAGATGCACCTTTGGAACGAGGAGAATCTCTATTTCGAGCCCGGCAATCTGGGCTTCCCGATCTTCCAGACGCCCCTAGGCCGGATCGGCTGTCTGATCTGCTACGATATCTGGTTTCCGGAGGCCTTTCGCTTGCTGGCCCTGCAAGGCGCCGACCTGGTCTGCGTACCGACCAACTGGGTGCCGGTTCCCGGTCAGACGCCCGAACGGCGCGCGATGGCCAACCTGCTGTGCATGGGCGCGGCGCACAGCAACAGTCTCTTCGTCGCCGCCGCCGACCGGATCGGAACCGAGCGCGGTCAGCCCTTTATCGGTCAGAGCCTCATCTGCGATGTTACCGGCTGGCCGGTCGCGGGCCCTGCCAGCCGCGATGGAGAGGAGATTCTGATCGCCTCCGTCGATCTGGCCGACGCCCGCCGTAAGCGGGCCTGGAACGCCTTCAACCAGCCGCTGCGCGACCGCCGCGTCGACGTCTACGACACCGTCCTGGGTGCCGACGTCCGACCCGGCTGGTTCTAGAGTAGGATCACGGGCCGGCGTGAGCTATTCGGCCGCCGAGCGGCCGAGAGCGCCCTGCCGGCCGACCAGACGGGCATAGAGACCGCCCATTGACAGCAGCGTGCCGTGGCTGCCGCTTTCCGCGACCCGGCCGTTCTCCAGCACGACGATTCGGTCTGCGTTGCGCACGGTCGAGAGACGGTGCGCGATCACGATGGTGGTACGGCCGGCACGCAGGGCCTCCAGCGCCCGCCGGATCAGGCTCTCGTTCACCGCGTCCAGATGCGAGGTGGCTTCGTCCAGGATCAGGATCGGTGCATCCTTCAGGAAGGCGCGAGCGATGGCGACCCGCTGGCGCTGCCCGCCCGACAGGCTGCTGCCCCGTTCGCCGACCGGCGTCGCCAGGCCCTCCGGAAGCGCGGCGACCAGATCGCCGAGCGCGGCGCGATCGATCGCCGCGCGCAGGTCGGCCTCGCTCGCGTCGGGACGGGCCAGGCGGATATTGGCCTCCAGCGTGTCGTTAAAGAGGTAGGTGTCCTGGGCCACCAGCGCGATACGCTCGCGCAGCGCGTCCAGTCCGAGGGTGCGAAGATCGCGGTCGCCAAAGGTGATTAATCCCTCGGTCGGGTCCCAGAAGCGCAGCAGAAGCTGGGCGATGGTGGACTTGCCGGCGCCCGACGGTCCCACCAGGGCCAGCGTCTGTCCGGCGGCGACCTCGAAGGAGACCTCGGCCAGGGCGGGACGGTCGGTGCCGGGATAGCGAAAACTTACGTTTTGCAAGGCGACGCTGGGCGTCAGGGCGGCCGGAACCGTCTCTCGCCGCCGTGCGGCCTCCACCGGCTCCTCGATGGTCGGGCGCTCGGACTCGACCGCATGGATGCGGCGCGCGGCACCCAGGGTGTCGGCCAGTTGATGGCCGATCTGGGCGATCTCCGAGACCGGCAGAAAGGCCGAGAGCGAGACCAATGTGAGCAGAGGCAGAAGGCCGGCGTCCAGGTTGCCTGCGGCCACCTGCAGGGCGCCGGCGGTGACCACCGCGAGACCGCCGAGCCCCGTGAAGACCTCGATCAGGCTGTGCTGGGACGCGAGCTTGCGGAAGAAGGCGAGCCGCTCGGCGATATGGCGCTGCGACAGCCGGTCGAGTTCCGTGCCGCGTCGCTTTTCTTGGCAACTTGAGACGATCTCGCCCAGGCCTTGGACCGTATCGACGGCATGGGCCGCGAGCTCGCCCGCCGCCTCCTTCGCGCTCGACCCCAGCTCGTCGACCTTGCGCCGCATCAGCCAGGGACTGAGACCCACCGCCAGCAGGAACGGCAGCAGCGCGGCCGCGAGCCAGGGGTCGAAGGAGGCCAGGATCGCCAGCACGGCCGTCGGCACCAGGATCGCGACGCAGGCCGGCGCGATGGTGTGGGCGAAGAAGTACTCCACCATCTCCACGTCCTGGGTCGCGATGGCCATCAGATCGCCGGTTCGCCGGCGCACCAGGTAGGCGGGCCCGAGCCGGTCCAGCGTCTCGAAGAGCGAGATGCGCATGCGTGCCAGCAGACGAAAGGCGACGTCGTGGGCCAGCCAGGACTCCGCCCAGTGCAAAAGACCCGCCAAGGGCGCCGCGACCGCCAGCCAGGGCAGATAGCCGCGAAAGTCTTCGCCGCTTTTCAGGTCCAGCAGGATCAAGGCGCTGATCAGGCCGACGGCGATGAAGGCGAGAACGCGGGTCACCCCGAACAGGAAGGTTGCCGTCATCTTCCAGCGCCAGGGGCGGATCAGGCCGAGCAGCAGCAGGGCCAGACGGCCCCAGCCGAGACCCTCCGCCGCCACGACGCCCTCGGTCGGCGCCTGCCGCGACGCGGCGGGCAGAGCAGTCTCGCTCCGCTGGGTTGCGGCCGTGTCTCGTTCAGGACTGTCCGCGAGCAGGGCATCTAGGGTTTCTCCCTGGCTCTCCTGGGCTTGTTCGGCCATCAGTGCCGCGTAGAGGCCGCCGCGTGCCAGCAGTTCGCTGTGGCTACCGGATTCCGCCACGCGGCCGCCATCGAGCACGAGAATGCGGTCGCAGCCGATGACGCTGGACAGGCGGTGAGCCAGCACCAGGGTCGTGCGCGCTGCCATCAGGCCGTCGAGCGCGCCCTGGATCGCCGCCTCGTTCTCGGCATCGACCGCCGAGAGGGCTTCGTCGAGAACCAGGATCGGTGCGTCGCGCAGAAGGGCGCGGGCGATGGCGACTCGCTGGCGCTGACCGCCGGACAACTTGATGCCTTTCTCGCCGACCTGGGTGTCGTAGCCGTTCGGCAGAGACGAGACGAAATCGTGGATGTTCGCCGCCTTGGCCGCAGCGATCATCTCGGCCTCTGTCCCCTCCGGTTTGCCGAAGCAGATGTTGTCGCGCAGCGTGCCGTGGAACAGGAAGGCGTCCTGTTGAACGACGGCCACCCTCGACCGGATCGCCTGGAAGGGCAGGCGTCTCAAATCCTCACCGCCGATCCGTATCGTTCCCGCGTCCGGTTCGTAGAAGCGGAGCAGCAGCTTGACGATGGAGGACTTGCCCATGCCCGAGGCCCCGACAATGCCGATGCGCTCCCCCGCTGCAACCTCGAACGATAGAGAGTCGTGGATCCGCCGGTCGGTCCCCGGATAGGCGAAGCGGACCGCCTCGAAGGACAGGGTCGATGGCAGCTCGGCAGGTGCCGGCCCCTCGGCATCGGCCACGAGCGGCACGGCGTCGAACAGGCGGTAGAGGCCCTGGGCCGCCGAGAGTCCTGTCATCCCCTCGTGAAGGACGGTTCGCAGGTCGCGCAGGGGGCGGAACAGCTCCACACCCACCATCAGGATCACCAGCAGTTCGGCCAGCGCCATCTGCCCACCCTCGACGCGGAAGGCGCCCAGGGCCAGAGCGAGCGCGGCACCGACGGCGATCGAGGTATCCGAGATGCCGCGCGTCAGGGCGCTGTTGGCCAGGACCCGCATTGTCGTGTCGGACAGGCGATCCGCCTTCTCCGCGAGCAGCCGCGCCCGATCCCGCGAGCGCCCGAAGGCCTGCAGCGTGGCCAATCCCTGGATCGAGTCGACCAGTTCGGCGGCGAAGTCGCCGTAGGCCCGGCTGCGCGCTCTGGACTGAGCGCCGTTCGCGGCATGCCAGAGCGCTGGTGCGAAGAGCGCGATCAGCGCGAAGGCGAGCAGGACGGCGGCGACCGGCAGATCGAGCCAGGCGACGAAAGCGAAGATCAGAAAGGGCGTGAGCAGCGCGACGAGAAGCTGCGGCAGATACTTGCCGAAGTAGGTCTCGAGTTTCTCCACGTCGTCCGCGAGGGTCAGGGTCAGGTCGCCGGCCCGCTTCGATCCGACGTAGGCGGGGCCAAGCGTGGCGATGCGGTCGAATAAGGCGCGGCGCAGGCGCTGCTGAACGATGGCGGCGGTGCGGTGGGCCACCGTCGTCCGCCACTGCTCGAAGACGCCTCTCAGAACCATGGCCACCGCCACCGCGACGACCGGCCAGGCCAGCTCGCTTGGGCTCGCTCCGGCGAAGACCTGTGCGATCAGCCAACCGAGCAGAGCCAACCGCCCGACGCCAAGCGCCACGGCCACGAGACCGATGGAGACCGCGAAGGCGATGCGCCAGCGGACGCCCTTCGTGAACTTCCAGAGGCGTGGTTCGAAATGCATCGCGGGGCTCCGTCCAGAGAGTGACGCAGTCACGGTAGCGCCGAACGCCGGCGTTCGTCTCTGGACCTTTCTGAAGAACGGTCGAACGAAAATTTACATGGCATCCGCCGCGCGACGCGTCATTCTGAGCCCATGATCGGCGACTGGGACAACCTGCGCAGCTTTCTCGCCCTCGCCGAGGAGGGCAGCCTGACGGCCGCGGCACGGCGCCTGCGCGTCAGCCATCCGACGGTCTCGCGGCGTATCAAGGTCTTGGAAGAGGAGCTGGGCACGCGGCTGTTCGATCGTCTGCCCGAGGGCTTCCAGATGACGGCGGCGGCGTTGGAACTGCTGCACGACGTCAAGCAGATGGAACAGGCCGCCGACGCCATTCACCGGCGCAGTGCCGGGTTGTCCTCCACCCACCTCGGCACCGTGCGCATCTCCGTGGACGAGACCATCGCCGATTTCCTGTCCCGTCATCTTGCGGATCTCCGCAGTGCCCATCAGTGCATCGAGTTCGAGGTCGCGGTCGCCCATCTCTCCGCCAACCTGTCGCGGCGAGAGGCGGATCTCAATATCCGTCCGCAGCTTCCCGACCTGTCCCAGGTCGTGCGGCGCAAGCTCGCGACCTTCGGCTATGCCGTCTACGGCGCCGGCGATTTCGTCGAACGCGCGGGCGCGGCACCCGAGGAGCTGACCGATCTGCCCTGGGTCGGTTACGACGAGGCACATCACTACATGCCGGGCCAGGCCTGGCAAACGGCGCTGCTCGGCCAGCGCAAGCCGGCGGTGCGCTCGAACCACGGCGCGGTCGTGGCCGACGCCATCCGCAACCGCAGCGGTATCGGCGTGCTGCCCTGCTTTCTCGGCGACGCCGATCCCGACCTGGTCCGCCTCACGGCACCCATTCCCGATGCGGCCACCGATCAGTGGTTGCTGGTGCACAGCGACCTGCGCAACGTTCCCCGCGTGCGGATCGTCATGGACGCCCTGGTGGAGCTTTTCCGGACCCGGCGTGCCGAAATCGCAGGCGAGGCGCGCTGAGGCCGTCACCCTGCCGAGGCAAAACTCTGGTCGGGACGATTTCTAAAGCTGCTGGGTCGTGAAGAGAGTTGGTGGAGCCGGACGGAATCGAACCGACGACCTCTACAATGCCATTGTAGCGCTCTCCCAACTGAGCTACGGCCCCGAAACCAATTTTACGACGGACCCTTGGGGTGGTCCGTTCCTCTGCCCGGCGGTCTGGAGCCGGGACGTCCCGACGAGACCGGATCGACCGATAACAGTCGACAGCACACCCTGCCGGGGAGGGCGGAAGTTAGAAAGCGTCTTGCGGCTTGGCAAGGGAAAATCGCGTTTCCGCCACGCCTGAGGCAAGCCGGCCGAAACGCGGCCCTTTCGGCCTATTCCTTTTCCTTTTCGACGGCGACGTCGCCCAGGTCCTCGTCGTCGCTCTCGTCGTCGTCCGCGTCGACGACCAAATCGTCGTCGTCGTCCACGACGTCATCCTCATCTTCCTCTTCGACCGGTTCCGGCGCCTTCTTCTTCGGCGGCTCCTTCTCCTTGGCCGGCTTGCCGCGGCGGGACTTCAGGAAGGCTTCGGGGTCGAATTGGGTGCCGCAGGACGGGCAGTCGACGGGCGAGCGGTTGAAGTCGTAGAACTTCGCGCCGCAGGCTTGGCAGATACGTTTGACGCCCCACTCGGGTTTCGACACGGGCTCGGGTCCTCCAGAACTCAAGAAAGCGGCGCGCCTGCATGGGTCCGCGGCGCGCGCCGGAAACAGTCTGCCGCGCACTTGCCACGCAGCGCGTACGAAGTCAAATGCTCACGTCGATGCGGCATGCGTCCTAGAGCAGGATCGCCTTCGGTGGGATCGCACTCTAAGGCTGGGCCGGTGACGTGCAGCAGCGCTTTGCGTTCCTCTCTTCCCCTCGGGCGCCCAGCCCTACCGCCATCCTGACAATCGTGTTACGCAGCGCGCCTCGGCGGGTGGGCCGCCTTTCTCGTCCGACGACGTCCGCTTCCCGCAACTCGTGTTTCGTGACCGGAGACCCATGACCAGACTTACGGTGACCAGACTTACGGCTCGCCCTTCGACGGCCTTGACCGGCCGGGTCACAGTGCCGGGCGACAAGTCGATCTCTCACCGTGCCCTGATCTTCGGCGCTCTGGCAGTCGGTGAGACCCGGATCGACGGCCTGCTGGAGGGCGAGGACGTTCGTGCGACGGCACGGGTTCTGGGGCAACTCGGGGCCGAGGTCCTGCGCAAGGCCGAGGGGCGCTGGCGGGTGCACGGCGTGGGGATCGGCGGCTTGACCGAGCCCGACGATCTGCTCGACTTCGGCAACTCCGGTACGGCGGCCCGCTTGATGCTCGGCGTGCTGGCCGGCCATCCCGTCACAGCCTTCGCGACCGGCGATGCTTCCTTGCGGCGGCGCCCCATGGGCCGGATCGTCGAACCGTTGACGCGCATGGGCGCCAGTTTCGTTGCGCGCTCGGAGGGGCGTTTGCCGCTGGCGATCACCGGCGCCGCCGTTCCGGCGCCGCAGGTCTACCGCCTGCCTGTGGCTTCCGCCCAGGTCAAGTCGGCGGTGCTGCTGGCCGGTCTGTCCGCGCCCGGTGAAACCGTCGCGCTGGAACCTGAACCGACCCGCGACCATAGCGAGCGCATGCTGCGGGCCTTCGGCGCGGAGCTGCGGGTGGAGGACGGAGCGGAGGGGCGCGCTGTCACGCTGCTGGGCCAACCGGAGCTGACGGCGACCGACGTCGTCGTGCCCGGCGATCCCTCGTCGGCGGCTTTTCCCCTGGTGGCGGGCCTGCTTTGCGAGGGATCGGATCTGACACTGCCGACCGTCGGTGTGAACCCCCTGCGGGCCGGACTGTTCGACAGCCTGATCGAGATGGGGGCGGATCTGTCCCTGGAGAACCGGCGCGATCTGGCGGGCGAGCCCGTCGCCGATCTGCGCGTTCGCGCCGGTGCCCTCAAGGGCATCGAGGTGCCGCCCGAGCGCGCGCCGGCGATGATCGACGAGTACCCGATCCTCGCGGTTGCCGCGGCCTGTGCCGAGGGGACCAGCGTCTTCCACGGTCTCGGCGAGCTGCGCGTCAAAGAGAGCGACCGCCTGGCCGCCGTCGCGCGGGGGCTGGCCGCTTGCGGTGTCGCGGTCGAGGAGACCGAGGACAGCCTGACCGTGCAGGGTCGCGGAGCGGGATCGGTACGGGGCGGTGCCGAGATCGCGGCAGACCTGGACCACCGCATCGCCATGGCTTTCCTGGTGCTGGGGCTGGCGGCTGAGGCGCCGGTGACGATCGACGACGGGCGGACGATCGAGACGTCCTTTCCAGGCTTCCCGGCGCTGCTGCGCGGTCTGGGAGCGGAGATCGAGGAGGGCGCGGAAGGATGATCCCGGTGATTGCCTTGGACGGGCCTGCCGCTTCCGGCAAGGGCACCCTGGCGCGCCGCCTCGCCGAGGCGTTCGATCTGGCCTACCTCGATACCGGTAGCCTCTATCGGGCGGTCGGGGCGAGGCTTCTCGCCGAAGGGGCGGATCCGCAGGATGGAGAGGTGGCCGCCGGTGCCGCCGAAGCCCTCTCGCCGTCCGATCTGCAGCGCCCCGATCTGCGCAGCCAGGCGGTCGGCGCCGCGGCCTCCGTCGTCGCGGCGCAGCCGCGCGTACGCCAGGCGCTGCTCGACTTTCAGCGCAACTTCGCCGCCCAGCCGCCGGACGGGCTGGCCGGCGCGGTTCTCGACGGGCGGGACATCGGAACGGTGGTCTGCCCCGACGCCCCGGTGAAGATCTACGTCGTCGCTAGCCCGGAGGTTCGGGCGGAACGGCGGCATCGAGAGTTGATCGCCCGTGGCGAGTCCTCTATATACCCGCAGGTTTTGGCGGAAATTCGGGAACGCGATGCGCGCGACAGCGCGCGTTCGACAGCTCCCCTGAAGCCAGCGGACGATGCGGTCCTGTTAGACACCAGCGAGTTGGACATCGAGGCGGCCTTCGAGGCGGCCAAGCGCATCGTCGTGGAGAAGCTGGCGGCCGCCAAGGCAGAGTGAAGGCTCCAACAAGCCCGGTTTGGAGACGCACGGCACCCGTCGTGCGGCCGGGAAGACCGCCGGAGAAAACCGGCCGGCCTGGATAGCGATCGATACGAAAGGAAGACGAACCGCATGTCCGATATCCAAGCGAGCGCCGCTGCGCCGCAAGAAAATTTCGCCGCTCTGCTCGATGAGCAGCTGGGCGGCTCGACCCTCGAGGGCTCGGTGCTCCGGGGTCGCGTGGTCGCCGTGGAAGGCGACAATGTGATCATCGATGTCGGCCTCAAGTCCGAGGGCCGCGTTGCGATGAAGGAATTCGCCAAGGCTGGCGAGGACGGTGAGATCCAGCCGGGCGCCGATGTCGAGGTCTTCCTCGAGCGCATGGAAGACCGCCACGGCGAGGTCATGCTGAGCCGCGACAAGGCGCGTCGCGAGGAAGCCTGGAACCTGCTGGAAAAGGCCTTCGAGAAGGCGGAGCGCGTGACTGGCCATATCTACGGCCGGGTCAAGGGCGGCTTTACCGTCGATCTCTCCGGCGCCACGGCCTTTCTGCCGGGCAGCCAGGTCGACATTCGTCCGGTGCGCGACGTCACGCCCCTGATGCACAAGCCGGAACCCTTCCAGATCCTCAAGATGGACCGCTCGCGCGGCAACATCGTCGTCTCGCGCCGTGCGGTGCTGGAGGAGGATCGGGCCGATCAGCGCAAGGAGCTGATGGAGAGCCTGAAGGAAGGCCAGGTGCTGACCGGCGTGGTCAAGAACATCACCGACTACGGTGCCTTCGTGGACCTGGGCGGCGTCGACGGCCTGCTGCACGTCACGGACATCTCCTGGCGCCGCATCAACCACCCGACCGAGGCCCTGTCCATCGGTCAGCAGGTGCAGGTGCAGGTGATCCGCTTCAACCCGGAGACTCAGCGCATCAGCCTCGGCATGAAGCAGCTGGAGGCCGACCCCTGGGAGGGCGTGTCCGCCAAGTACCCGGTTGGGACAGCCTTCACAGGCCGCGTCACGAACATCACCGACTACGGCGCCTTCGTGGAGCTGGAGCCGGGGATCGAGGGCCTCGTCCACGTCTCCGAGATGAGCTGGACCAAGAAGAACGTCCATCCGGGCAAGATCGTCTCCACCTCTCAGGAGGTCGAGGTGATGATTCTGGACGTGGACGAGAACAAGCGGCGCATCTCGTTGGGTCTCAAGCAGGTTCAGTCCAACCCCTGGGATGACTTCCTCGAGAAGCACCCCGTCGGCACGACCCTGTCCGGCGAGGTCAAAAACATCACCGAATTCGGTCTCTTCGTCGGCCTGCCCGGCGAGATCGACGGCATGGTCCATCTCTCCGACCTCGACTGGGAGAAGACCGGCGACGAGGCGGTCAAGGACTACACCAAGGGCCAGACAGTCGACGTCAAGGTTCTCGATGTCGATATCGAGAAGGAGCGGATCAGCCTGGGTATCAAGCAGCTCGCCTCCGACCCCTTCGAGTCCGCGATGGAGGGACTGAAGAAGGGCGAGGTGGTGACCTGCACGGTGACGGAAGTTACCGACGGTGGGATCGAGGTCGCGATTTCGGACGGGGCCACCGGCTTCATCCGCAAGTCCGATCTGGCCCGCGACCGCAGCGACCAGCGGCCGGACCGTTTCGCCGTCGGCGAGAAGGTCGACGCCAAGGTCACTCAGATCGACCGCAAGACCCGCAAGATCTCGCTCTCGATCAAGCAGCTGCAGGTCGAGGAAGAGAAGAAGGCCATGGCCGAGTACGGCTCCACCGATTCCGGTGCCAGCCTCGGCGATATCCTGGGCGCGGCTCTGACCAAGGCGAAGGATCAGGCTGCACAGGCCGAGGCCACCAAGGCCGAGGGCGACACGTCCGAGGAGGGCGAGGAGCAGAAGTAGCCCTCGCATCCGACAGCTCGTTCAGGAAAGCCCGGTCCGCAGCCTTTTGCGGGCCGGGTTTTTCTTTTTCGGCCGCCGTCAGTCGCTCCACGAGGCGGTCCTGGCTCGTTCGATCTATGGCCCCGACCCATATAGACCGTTCAACCTCAGGCCCGATTCCGATCCGATCTCGGTTCGTTTCAGGAGGCCGGCTCCGGCCGTCTCCAGGCCTCCAGCGGCCGCAGGCTATCTCTTTGTTCAGACAAGGTTTCCTTGATTCTGGACGCGGGGTCTGGCACCCTTTTTGTGCAAAACCCGTTCACAGACGACAGGTAAGCGATGCGGCGGGCTCCAACGGGGCGCGTCGCGTGGGAGTGGTAGTCGGCGAGCAGGCGGATCTACCGGACCGTGGTGCGGCCAAGTCGGGGGGCAGGCCAGATGACCAAATCAGAGTTGATCCAGCGGCTGGCGGAGGTGAATCCGCACTTGACGCATCGCGACGTCGAACGGATCGTTTCGACCGTTTTCGACGAAATCACCGCGGCGCTGGCGCGCGGCGACCGCGTTGAGCTGCGCGGCTTCGGTGCCTTTTCCGTCAAGCATCGTGATGCCCGCACCGGCCGCAATCCGCGTACCGGCGAACAGGTCGAGGTGGAGGAGAAGTCGGTTCCCTTCTTCAAGACCGGCAAGCAGTTGCGCGACCGCCTGAATACCGGTTGAGTAGAGGGCTGCGTCGCCCGCCGACCGGTCATCGTCAACCACCGGCCGCGCTAAGCTAAGTGTCGGGCGCAGTCAACCGGAGCCGCCATGCCCCTGATCCGTCTGATCGTCTCGCTGGTGTTGCTGGTCTTCGCCGCAGCCTGCGTGCTCTTCGCCATCCTGAACCACGAGGCCGTGATGGTCGATCTCGTGATCGATCGTCTGCCGGTGCCGCTGTTCCTGCTGACCCTGGTGCCCCTGGCGCTCGGTGTGTTGATCGGCTGGTTCCTGGCCTGGCTGAAGGCCGGGCAGACCCGCCGCGAGAAGCGCCGCGAGCATAAGCGGGTTCGCGAGCTGGAGCGCGAGGTCGACGGCATGAAGGCCAGGAAGACGGAGGCCGAACGCCGGCAAGTGACTCCGGCCATGACGCCGGCGGCCGTGCCGGGCCTCGCGCCGCCGCGCGGGCAGTCTCAGCTGGCGGCGCCCGCTGGCGAGCGCTGATGCGCGTCATCTCCGCCGCCGAAGTTCAGGCGGCGCTGGATTTCGAAACCCTGGTCGGCCGGCTTCGAGACATCTTCCGGCGTGGGGCCGAGGCGCCGCCGCGCCACCACCATGAAATCCCGATCAGCGGCGAAGCGGCGCAGACCCTGCTGCTCATGCCCGCCTGGCAGCCGGGCCGCTACGTCGGGGTCAAGATCGTTACCGTCACGCCGGGCAACAACGCGCGTGGCCTGCCCTCGGTGATGGGGGCCTATCTGCTGGTGGATGGCCGCAACGGTTCGCCCTCGGCGCTGATCGACGGTCCGATGCTGACCTTGCGCCGAACGGCCGCGGCTTCCGCCTTAGCCTCGGCATATCTTTCGCGGCCCGACAGTTCCAAACTTCTGATGATCGGAACCGGAGCGCTGGCTCCGCACTTGATCGCCGCCCATGCCGCGGTGCGCCCCATTCGCGACGTGTTGATCTGGGGCCGCCGGACGGCCAAGGCGCAACGGTTGGCGAAGTCCATCAAGATCGGGAAGCTCCGGGTGGAGGCGACCGACGATCTGGAGGGCGCGGTGCGCGGTGCCGACGTCGTCTCCTGTGCCACGCTGTCGTACGAGCCGCTGGTCCGGGGCGACTGGCTGTCGCCGGGACAGCACCTGGATCTGGTCGGGGCCTTCCGTCCCGACATGCGGGAGACGGATGCGGAGGTCTTCCGCCGGGCACGCGTTTTCGTCGACACCCGCGAGGGCGCGCTGGCCGAGGGCGGCGACCTGGTTCAAGCCATCGCCGCTGGCACCTTCGATCCGGCGGATGTGGCGGCCGACCTCTTCCAGCTGACGCGCGGCGAGCGGGCCGGTCGGCGCTTTTACGATCAGATCACGCTCTTCAAGTCGACCGGCAGCGCGCTCGAGGATCTGGCGGCCGCCCAATTGACGGTTGAACGGGTATGACGGGCGAGCAGGTCTAGCAGGGGAGGTCGGCGTGCGTGTTCTGGTAATCGGTGGCGGCGTGGTCGGTCTTTCGACCGCCTGGGCTCTGGCCAAGGTGGGGCACGAGCCCCTGCTGTTCGAAGCCGGCCCTCTGCCGAACCCGGGCGGTGCCTCGCACGATCAGCATCGGCTGATCCGCTCGCTCTACGGCGCGGAACGCGGCTACGCCTGCATGGTGGGCGCGGCTTACGGCGCCTGGGATCGGCTCTGGGCGGATCTCGGTCGACGGCACTACGTCGAAGCAGGCGCGCTCGGGATCTCCCTACAGCCGCCGGAGAGTCCCGGTAACGATCTCGCCGCGTCGCTGACCGTTCAGCGCGATCTGAAGCTGGACCACGATCTGCTCGATGCCCGGCAGCTCTCCGACCTCTGCCCCTACTTCCAGATTCCCGATTCTGCCTGGGGCCTGCTCTCGCGTCCGGGCGGCATTCTGCTGGCGGACAAGATCGTGGCGCACCTGGCCGGCTGGTTGCGGCGCGAGGGCGTCGACCTCTTTGCCGAGACCCGGGCGATCGACATCGATCCGGAGGCCGGCGCGGTCCGTCTGGCGGACGGACAGATCGCCCTGGGCGATGCCATCGTGGTCGCGGCGGGTGCCTGGACCGGCAAGCTTGTACCGGCCTTGGCGGAGCGGCAGACCCCCCAGCGCCAGCTCGTGGTCTTCCTAGCGCCGCCGCAAAGCCAGGCCGCCGCCTGGGCACAGGCGCCGGCCATCGCTCAATTCCCGACTGCGCTCGACAGTTACGGCTGCCCGCCGGTCGCTGGGACTCGTCTCAAACTGGGCGCTCTGGCCGCGCGGCGTGCCTGCGATCCCGACGCCTTGACGGAGGGCAGTACCGAGGAGGCCGAGGCGCTCTTCGCGCCCTTCCGCGAGATCCTGACGGAGGGCGCCGACTATCGCGTGACCGGCTACAAAACATGCCCCTATGCGGTCAGCCACGAGGAGGATCGCTTTCTGACGCACCGCGAGGGTTGCCTGACCGCGATCACCGGCTGCACCGGACATATGTTCAAGTTCGGCGCGCTGATGGGCGAGCGGCTTGCCGCAACCGCGACGGGCGAGTTGGCCTTCGAGAGCTTCGCCCGCTGGGCCGCCGGCGAGGAGATCCCCGGATAGATTGAGGACCTTCGCCGTCAATCTGCCATCGTACCTCCGGAGCGGCCGAGCTCTCGCACACGATTGACCCGTTTGGTGGCTACGGATATCGTTTTGACCGGCCTTACGGATGCCTTCGGTTCGCGAAAAGGGTCGAACCCACCACAAGACCAACTGACCGATCACCTTTTTCTGCCCGTGAAACGCGGACGCCGGGCGCGACTGGAAAAAGGTGCTCCATGAGCAAGTCACTCCCTGAAAATGCGAGTCTCGCCTGGCTGAGGAAGACAGCCAAGCAGCAACTCCGTCTGTGGCGGGTCGAAAGCCCAGATGCCAAGTTGGCGGAGGCGCAGCTGGCGCTCGCGAGAGACTATGGTTTCTCAAGCTGGCGGGCTTTGAGGGCAGCGTTGTCCGCAACGGACGATGAGCAGCCCGTCGCATCGGAGATGCTGTCGGACGAGTGCGTTGGGCCTTTCTTGCGCGCTGTCGGTGAGGGCCGTTTGTCAGAGGTTTCTGACATGCTGGCAGCCACGCCCGGTCTGTTGAACGCTCTAGGACCCCACCCTTTCTGGGGCGGACGGCCACAAGCGATCCACGTGGCCATCGATACCAAACACGACCAGGTGCTCGATCTGCTGCTCACGGCCGGAGCGGATGTTGAGGGTGATAACCGTCTCTACGATTACTGGTCGCCCCTCATGCTGGCCGCAAATCGCAACCAACCTTGGATTTGGGGGAAGCTGCTCGACAAGGGCGCCAAGGCGGGACTGCTCGAAGCGCTGCTTCTCGGTGACGACGAGCGGGTCGAGCGGCTTTTGCGCCCGGGTCTCTCCGCGGTGCCGTCGAACCGCCCAATCGGATCGATCCTGGGCTTGGCGCGGACAGCCTTCGCGGTCGACCGTTTGCTGGACATCGGCGCTTCGCCCGAGGGATTGGATCGCTGGGGCGCCTCGGCAATAGAGAGCTTGAGTCGGTTGGGCCCCAAAGGCCGCCCGCTGGTTTTGCAGATGATGAAACGGGGTATCGCGGCGCAACCTCAGGAGTATGCGCGCTTGGGCGATCGCGATGCCCTGGCGGCTCTCAGCGTTGGGGCTCCGGAGGTACTTCGTTCCGAAGCGGTGACGATGGGCGCCGTGGACTTCAGACACCACGTACTGGTCGAATGGCTGCTGGACTGTGGCGCCACCCCCAACGCACGTGCCGCGGGGAGCTCTGGGCAGACCGCGCTGCATTCCGCTGCCTGGAACGGAGATCTGCGGATGGTCAAACTCCTGGTCTCCCGCGGTGCCGACATCTCTGCGCGCGATCGGGAACACGGCACCACCCCGCAGACCTGGGCGGAGGTCTCCATTAAGGTCTCGAACAATCCGAGGTGCGCCGAGGTCGCCGCCTACCTCAAGGACTTGGCAGACTAGGCCTATTCTGCTGCTTCAGCCGAGGCCGGGGCGAAACGCCGTTCCATCTCGCGGCGAACCTGCACGGCCTGAGCGGTTTCGTCGATCCGGACATCGGCCCAGCCGACGATGCCGCCCTCCGGAATGTCGCGGGTCAGCGTGACGCCGTGGGCGAGACCGATGGGCAGGGCGCCCTGGGTCAGGGAGGTCTCGGCGGGCAGCAGCTTGCCCCAGACGCAGTAACCGCCTTCTCCGTCCAGGGTTTCGCCGGCCTTCAGCGCCCGTTTCGCCGTGGCGGCGACGTCTCCTCGGAATCCGCTTGCCTGACCGGTCGCCTCGCCGCGCAGCGCGGCGGACAGGATAGAGACGTTCAGCTCCAGCCCGATAAGGTGGAAGGGCTTGTACATCGCGGCGTAGCGTCCGCTGTCGTCGGTGTTCATTCCGTACTGGCGAAAACAAGCGGCGGCATAGTCGTTCGGCGCCTCCAGCACGACATAGACCCCCCAGCGCAGATCCCGGAAGACCGGCCTGCCGTCGCGCTCCAGGCTGGAGACCACCTCGACCTGCCCGTGGCGCTGAAGCTGGCCGCCCGCGTCGCGCGGTCTCAACACCTGGGCCAGATCGTCGACGCCGCAGGGCGGGAAGGCGAGACCGTCGGGTGCGGGCGTCAGGCCGGTTCCGTTGGCGATAGCCGCCATCTCGATGCCCGACTTGGTGCCGTCGAGGAAGGAGTTGAACATCTGCGGGTTCATGCCGGCGGCTTCCGCCTGCTCCGGCGTCAGGCCGTAGTGGGGCCAGACCGTCTCGGGCGTGGAGGCGTGGTAGCTCGGCAGGTACTTGGTGCCTTTGCCGGCGGCGGCGACCGAGAAGCCACAGGCGCGCGCCCAGTCGACCAGTTCGCAGGTCAGGGCGGGCTGGTCACCGTAGGCCATGGAATAGACCACACCGGCCTTGCGGCAGGTCTCGGCCAGCAGCGGACCGGCCAGCACGTCGGCCTCGACGTTGACCATCACGATGTGCTTGCCCTGCTCGGCGGCCGCCAGCGCGTGGGCGATGCCGGCGGCGGGATGGCCCGTGGCGTCGACCACCACCTCGACGTCGTCGCGCGCGATCAGCTCCAGGCCGGACTCGACGAAGGCCGTGGCGGCGATGCGCTCCTCCGTCCAGCCGACGGCGGCGCAGGCGGCCTTGGCACGCGGCGGCGAAAGATCGGCGATGGCGGCGACGGAGAGCCCGGCCGTGGTTGGCGCCTGACTGAGGAACATGGAGCCGAATTTGCCGGCTCCGATCAGGCCGACCCTGACGGGACCCTGGCCGGTTTCGGCGCGGGCGGCGGCGAGTGCAGCGAGGTTCATGAAACTACTCCGCCGCCGTCTGCTTGCCGACCAGGTCGCTCAGGCAACTGTCGGGCAGCGGTTGGATCGGCGTGAAGTCGCGGTGCGCGATCCAGTCCTTCCGCGTGAACTTGCGGATGTGGTTGTCCACGTGACAGAGCGAAAGATAGACGATCGTGCGATCCCAGGGGCTGATGTTCGCCGGGCTGGCGTGCACCAGATTGGCGTGGAACATCAACAGCGAGCCTGCGGGCCCGGTCGGTGCGACGATCCCGCCCTGCTCGGCCAGGCGGGTAACGGTGGCACGGTCGAGCGTCCAGAGCGGGTAGGAGGTGGTCTCCAGATCGTGACCGGCGGCCTGCGTGCCCTCCTTGTGGCTGCGGGGAATGAACATCAGCGGGCCGTTCACGGCGGTCACGTCGTCCAGGAAGAGGGCGATGTTCATGGCCCGCGGTTCCGGCATCTCGTCGTCGCGGTGCCAGGTGCCGAAGTCCTGATGCCACTGCCAGACTTCCCCGTCGAAGGCCGCTTTCGCGTTGATCTTGAACTGATGCATGTAGACGGGGCCGTCCAGTAGTTGGTTCACTGGCTCGACCAGACGCGGATGCGCGCCCAGCCGCCGGAAGGCCTCGTTGTAGGTGTGGGCGGCGAAGGCCGTGCGGGCGACGCCCGAGGACTCGCGCCAGACTTCCTCGCGATCCGTGGCGTAGATGGTCCGGGCTTCGTCGCGCAGCAGGCCGATTTCCTGTGGCGTGAAGACGTTCGGCAGGAACAGATAGCCTTCGCGGTCGAAGGTCTCGAGCTGTTCGGCTGTCAGTTTCATGGCGTGTCCTCCGGCGGATTGTTTTCCGATTTCGTCGGTCTCGGTCGGCGGGAGCGTCTTCCGCCTTTGCCGCTCCCTGTCTGTTCTGTTTCGATCGTTCTCTTCAGGCTGTCAGCGCCAGGCGCTCCTCCAGGCGGCCGATCAGCATTTCGGCCGCCTTCTCGACGTGGGCTTCGGCCAGTTGCCCCGCAGACTCCGCGTCTCCGGAGAGAATGCTCTCGGCGATGGCCGCGTGTTCGCGCCAGACGGTTTCGCGCTGCTCGTGTTCGCGCAGCACGGCACCCATGATCCGGCGGATGTGGAACCAATGCACCTCCGCCGACTGGGCGATCAGCGGATTGTCCGCCAAGTCGTAGATTGCCTGATGGAAGGCGATGTCCGCCTCGATCAGCCTGGGCACGACCGGCGCCGCGTCCTTGTTGCCGACGTCGCCCCTCTCGGCGCGATTGGCTTCATCTCGGCCGTAGGCGACGGCGCGCCGGCCATCCTCTAGAAGCCGTTGCAGGCGTGATTCGATGTCTCGGCACGCCCTGCCGCCCTTGGCTGCGGCCCCGGCGGCGGCCCGTGCCGCCAATCTGTCGAGCGCGCCGCGCACGGCATAGACCCGTCGAGCCGCCTGGGGATTCAGGCGCGCGACCTGCAGGCCGCGTCGCCCCGTCGCCTCAACGAAACCTTGGGTCTTCAGAAGCAGCAAGGCCTGGACGACCGGTTGGCGCGAGACGTTCAACTCGGCGGCCAGGCGTTCCTGCACCAGCGGCAGGCCCGGGGCCAACTGACCGCTACCGATGGCGTCGAGCAGGGCCGTGTAGACCTGGTCGGCAAGTTGCGGCTGGGACGAGATCGGCTTCATGGCGTCCTCGAATAGCGATTTCAGAATACTGTATTCAAAGAATGATGGAGTCAATCCAGCGGCCGGGCCTCGCGTCCCCACGGCGCCTTTGGGCCACTCCCGAGCCGCACGACTGCGAGGAGCTGTCAGTCGCGGCTGCGTTCCGCCGGGGCCAGAGTTGCCGCGACCTGCGGCACGCCGACGAGGACGCTGCGCCGGCTCCGTTCCGCCGCACGCAGCGGCGTGGGAGCGTAGAGCTGCTTGCTGGCCTCGATCAGATTGACGCCGCCGATCTGCGGGAACCAGCGCTGGCCGGCGCGTTCCCAGGCAGTGGCGGAGCGCAGCAAGGTCGGGGAGCGCGTCGGCGGAATGAAGAGGGCGTGCTGATGACGCTGGGGGACGAAGAGGTTGTCCCGCAGCAGACGCTTGAGCTGAGTGGGACTGTAGGGGTGGCCGTGACCCAGCGGCGTACGCTCCAGCCTGGCCCAGATGCTGCGGCGGTTGGGCACCACCACCAGAAGCCGTCCCTGACCGGTCAACACCCGCCAGACCTCGCCCAGCATATGCTTCAGGTAGTCGGAGTTCTCGATGCCGTGGACGATCAGGACCCGATCGACCGAGTAGTCCTGCAGCGGCAGTTCGGTCTCGTCCACCAGGGTGGTCACGTAGGGACCCTCGGCGGGCCAGTGCATCACGCCCTGGGGTGCCGGCATGAAGGCGAGCACCCGCTCCGCCTCCTGCCGGAACTGCCGCAGGTAGGGGCTGGCGAAGCCGAGCCCGAGCATCGCCTGACCCCGCACGTCCGGCCACATCTGCCGCACCGAATGGCGGATCAGATGACGCGCCACCTGGCCCGTCCGGGTCTCATAGAACCCGTGCAGATCGATTACGTCTTGCCACATGGCGGTCCGGTCCGCTGCCCCTCTGTCGTGCGATACCCCTGCCGAAGGCCGCCGTTTGACCCGCCTGGCTCCAGTGTTAGCTTGGCAACCGGGGCGGGCTCGACGGCCTGGCTCGGGTGTCGTGCCCTGGTATATTTAGGAACAAGTGAGGCCGCAGGCGATGTCTCAGCTCGACGTTCACCAGATTCCCGTGCTGACCGACAACTATGTCTATCTGGCGCGCTGCCGCGTCAGCGGCGCCACGGCGGTGATCGACCCGGCGGTGGCGGCCCCGGTCCTCGCGGAGGCAGATCGTCTTGGCTGGCGGATCACGCACATCCTCAATACCCATCACCACGGCGATCACGTCGGCGGCAACCTGGAAATCCAGCGCGCCACTGGCTGCACGATCGTCGGCCCAAAAGCGGATCGGGACCGCATCCCCGGCATCGATGTGGAGGTCGACGAAGGCGACAGCACCAGGCTTGGCGAAGCGCAGGCCGAGGTCTTCTTCGTGCCCGGCCACACGCGCGGACATATCGCCTACTGGTTCGCCGAGAGCGACGCCCTTTTCTGCGGCGACACCCTTTTCGCGCTGGGCTGCGGCCGGCTGTTCGAGGGCACGCCGCAGCAGATGTGGAACTCCCTGTCGAAACTGAAGGCCTTGCCGCCGACAGCCAGGGTCTATTGCGCCCACGAGTACACTCAGGCCAATGCTCGGTTCGCCCTGACGGTCGACGGCGCGAACGCGGACCTCAAGGCGCGCGCGCAAGACATCGACCGTCTGCGCGCCGTCGGCAGGCCGACGGTCCCCTCGACCCTGGCTGATGAACTGGCGACCAACCCCTTCCTGCGGGCCGATGCCCCCGACCTGGCTGCCCAGATCGGCCTGGCCGGCGCCGATCCCGTCTCCGTCTTCGCCGAGGTTCGGGCGCGGAAGGACAGTTTCTGATGACACCCGAACAGATCATCACCACCCTCGGCATGCAGCCGCATCCCGAGGGCGGTCACTATGTCGAGGTCTATCGCGACAGTCCGCCGGAGGGCGGGCGCGGTGCAGCCACGGCGATCTACTTCCTGCTGCAGGCGGGGGAGGTCAGCGCCTGGCACCGGGTCGACGCCGTTGAGATCTGGCATTGGTACGCCGGTGCGCCGTTGGTGCTGACGATCAGCGAGAACGGCCACGACGCCAGTGCCAGCTATCTCGGGCCCGATCTCGCAGCCCGGCAGCGGCCCCAGCGCGTGGTCCCGGCCGGCGCTTGGCAGACGGCCGAAAGCCTCGGCGCCTGGACCCTGGTGGGCTGCACGGTCTCCCCGGCCTTTCAGTTCGAGGGCTTTGAACTGGCCCCGCCCGACTGGCGCCCCACGCCGCGAGACGGGTGATGGCTGCGAGGTGGAGCCGAAGCCGCCTGACGGCGGCTGGCCTTCGCCCTTCGACAGGCTCAGGGTGAAGGCTAGGTTAGGCCGTCACCACACGCGCTTCATCCTGAGCTTGTCGAAGGGCGAAGTGCAGCCGGCGTCAGCCGGCTACCTTTTCCGCTGAACCAGACCGACTAGAATGCCTGCCTGGCTCTACATCCTCCGCTGCGCCGATGGCAGCTACTATACCGGCGTGGCGCAACAGGATCTGGAGCGGCGGATCGCCGAGCATAACGAGGGCAGCTACAGAGGCTTCACTTCGGGGCGGCGTCCGGTGACCCTGGCTTTCTCGCAGGTGTTCGAGCGCGCCGATGAGGCCATCGCGATGGAGAGGCGGATCAAGGGCTGGAGCCGAGCGAAGAAGGAGGCACTGATGGCCGGCGACTGGACGCGATTGAGGGCGTTGGCGCGGTCTTCCGAGACCTAGCCGCCTGACGGCGGCTGCACTTCGCCCTTCGACAAGCTCAGGATGAAGTGCATAGGGTGACCATGTACTCTCGCCTTCACCCTGAGCCTGTCGAAGGGCGAAGGCAAGCCGGCGTCAGCCGGCTACTTTTTCCGCCGAACCGGCTGCTAGGTGGGCCGGGCCGTCTTGACGCGCCGTCAACTCGACCGCCGTCGGAGCAGGTCCAGGGAGGCGAGTAGGGCGCCGCCGACGATCAGGGCGCAGGCGAGGGCGATGGTCCAGGTGGCCTCGGCCTGGCCGAAGGCGATCAGCAGCAGGGTCGAGAGCAGCGGCGCGGCGTAGGCGAAGGCGCCGAGGGCTTGGATGTGGCCGTGCTTGGTGCCGTAGTCCCAGACGAAGAAGGCGGCGCCCACCGGCCCGAGGCCGAGCAGCAGGATCGCGCCCCATTGGCTGGCGCTCGGCGCCACCCAGGTCTCGAAGAGCGCGTGGCTGACGAAGCCGAGCAGGGCGGCGGCGGCGCAGAAGCCCGCGACCGTTTCGGTCGGCACGCCGCCGAAGCGGCGGTTGGTCACCGAGTAGGCGGACCAGGTCAGCGCGCAGGCGACGGCCGCGAGATAGCCCAAGCTGTAACGAGCGTCGAAGGCCAGACCCTGGCCCTTCGTCACCAGCAGGGCTGCGCCCGCGAGACCCAGCAGGGCGCCGCCCAGATGAAACCAGCGCAGTTGCTCGCCAGGCAGCAGGGCCGAGAAGACGACGATCAGCAGTGGCCAGAGGTAGGCGATCAGGCTGGCCTCCACGGCCGGCGCATTGCCCAGCGCCATGAAGTAGAAGAAGTGATAGCCAAAGAGCCCGAATGTGCCGAGCGCCCAGGCACCCGCCGGTTGTCTTAGGCTGCGCCAGCCGGCCCGGCCCTTGCGGGCGATCGTCGCGAAACCGATCAGAGCCGCGACCGTGAAGCAGAGCGAGACGAGCTGGAAGGGTGGAATGCCGGACGCCCAGGTGGTGAAGAGCGCCAGCAGGGACCAAAGCAAAACCGCCATGCCGCCGGCCAGGGTGGCCGTCAGCCGTTTCGCTTCGCCAGTTCGGTCTAGAGCTGTCACGGCCGGTCTCAGTCCCGCCGCCCGCCCTCGGCGAAGGCTGGGTCCAGTTCGACCTGGAATCCCTGAACCAGGCGGTTGGTCTCGTTCGCCATGCCGACGACGGCCATGACCTCCGCCAGCATCGCGTCGGTCATGCCCTTGGCGCGGGCGGCCGCCGTGTGGGAATTGATGCAGTAGCCGCAGCCGTTGGTCGCGCTGACGGCGACGTAGATCATCTCCTTGGTCAGAGGGTCCAGAGCGCCGGGCGCCATGACCTGTTTGACCGATTCCCAAGTGCGGCGGAGCAAAGCCGGATCGACGGCCAGCGCCTTCCAGAAATTGTTGATCCAGTCGGATTGGCGGGTCGCCATGATGTCGTCGTAGACGGCGCGCACCTCGGGCCCCGCGTCCTCGTACTCCACCAGTCTGACGGTCGCCACGGCACTGTTCCTCCTGCTTCGGCCGACCTGCAGTCTGCCCGGGTGCGCGGAGAAAGCAAGCAGGTCCGGCCCTTTCCTTACCTCTGGCGGTCCGCCTGCCGTCAAGGCCGCACGGTGATCCGGGGCGATCCGGGGGTTGCACCGCTCGCCAGCGGCGCTCAGATAGGCGTGACCCACTGTCGTTCGATCTTCCCAGTGCTTTTCGCGAAGGACCGCTTCATGGATCTGCTGCCCGTCACCGTACTGACCGGCTTTCTCGGCAGCGGCAAGACGACCTTGCTCAGCCGCCTGCTGCAGGATCCGGCCATGGCTGGAACGGCTGTGGTGATCAATGAGTTCGGCGAGGTCGGGTTGGACCACCTGCTTATGACGACGGCCGAGGAAACCATCGTCGAACTGGACAGCGGGTGTATCTGCTGCACCGTGCGCGGCGACTTGATCGAAACTCTGGGCGATCTGCAGCGGCGCAGCGCCGCAGGCGAGGTGCCGCCCTTCGAGCGAGTGGTGGTCGAGACTACGGGGCTGGCCGACCCGGCGCCGGTCGTGCATACCCTTGTCAACGATCCCCGCCTGGTGAATCGCTACCGCCTGGACGGCGTGGTCACCACTCTGGACGCCGTCAACGGCATGGCGACGCTGGATATGCATCAGGAGGCGGTCAAGCAGGCGGCCATGGCCGACCGCATCGTGGTGACGAAGACCGACCTGCCGGAGGCGGACGGGACGGCGCTCTGGTCGCGCATCAAAGAGATGAATCCGGGCGCGCGGCTTGAGCGGGCGGTATCCGGCGAGATCGCGCCGGACAAGCTGTTCGGCCTGGGTCTTTGGGATCCGAAGACCAAGAGTGCGAATGTGGAAGCCTGGCTGCGGGAGGAAGCCTACCTCGCGGCGCAAGAAGATGCCCACAGGCACGATCATGGGCACGACCATGATCATGGGCACGATCACGGGCATCACCACGATCACGGGCATGACCACGATCACCACGACGGGCACGACCACGGGCATGACGTGAACCGGCATGACGATCATATCCGAGCCTACTGCATCGTGCGGGACGAGCCGATTCCGGTCGAGGCGTTCAACCTCTTCCTCGAGCTGCTGATCGCCAATCGGGGGGAGGACCTGTTGCGGGTCAAGGGTCTGGTTCAGGTCGCCGAGTATCGGGATACGCCGGCGGTCATCCACGGCGTGCAGCATATCTTTCACCCGGTCGTCTGGCTCGATGACTGGCCCGATACGCCACAGACGAAGTTGGTGTTCATCACCCGGGACATCCCGCAGAGCTTCGTCGAGAAGATGCTGAACGCCCTCACCGGCGACCGGGTCTCCGTTCAGGACGGCCATGTCGTGGTGCGGCGGCAAGACTAGCCGTCCGAATTGACCTGGACTGAAACCGGTGAGGCCTCTATGTCAGCAGTATGAGCGAGCAGAGCGTCACCGACCCCAGGCTGGATGAACTGGCGGAAACCTTCGAGTTCTTCGACGACTGGGAGGATCGCTACCGCTATATCATCGACCTGGGCAAGGAGCTGACCCCCCTGAGCGAGTCCGAGAAAACCTCGGAGTACAAGGTCGAGGGCTGCGTCAGTCAGGTCTGGCTTCTGGCCAGTGAGGACGCGGAGCGACCGGGTGCTCTCCAGTTCCGAGGCGACAGCGACGCTTATATCGTGAAGGGGCTGGTTGCGGTGCTTCTGACCCTCTTCAATGGGCGCACGCCGCAGGAAATCCTGGATTTCGACGCGCGTAGTGCGCTCGACCGCCTGGATCTTGCCGGGCACTTGAGCCCCAGCCGCAGCAACGGGCTTTTCTCAATGGTTCGCCGGATCCGCGCCTTGGCGGCCGCTCAAGTGGGGCAGGCCGAGACGACGGTTCACTAGAGGCAACGAGGACAGTGCGGCTTGGGTCGCACACCCGCCTCAGCTTTTCAGAATGAAGCGGCGTCCGCAGTAGGGACAGTCGATCTGACCCCTGCCCTCCATGTTCAGCCAGACGCGCGGGTGCCCGAGAGGACCGTCGCCGCCATCGCAGGCCACGGTTTCCGTCTCGACGTGAAAAATCTCCGGCGGCTCGGGCGCCGTCTGGTTGCTGGCCATGACGCTGCAGGACTCCCGCTTCGGCTTCCGCGTGGCTGGTTGCAATCGAACGGCGGCGACTATAGCGCGCGAAACTTAACGTTCAACGCCTGTGAAGCATCCCGGCGAACCCTGTCGGCAGGCCACAGCCGTTACCGTGCTCTCGCGCGCGCTTCATGGATGCGCGCTCCGGTCGGCCGGGAAACGCCTTCCGAGACTGGCAATTCCGGGTGCGGCGGTTTAGGTAGAACACCAGATCTTCTCCCGAAAAGATGACGGCGAGCCTTCCCCTGCCATGACTGCTGCCCCGACATCCGACCTGCAGACCGCTACGCCGCCAGGTGAGGCGGTGGAGGCTCCCGACAATGCGGTCGAGGTGATCGGTCTCGGCAAGACCTATCGCGGCTCTGGCAAGACCGGGCCCAAGCGCGCGCTCGACAACGTATCCCTCTCGATTCCACGCGGCAGTCTCTTCGGTCTGCTGGGCCCGAACGGTGCCGGCAAGTCGACGCTGATCAACATCTTGGCGGGCCTGGTCAACAAGAGCGAAGGTACGGCGAAGATCTGGGGGTACGACATCGCCCGCCGCCCGCGCCAGGCGCGGGCCGCCATCGGCGTGGTGCCTCAGGAACTCAACATCGATCCCTTCTTCACGCCGCGTGAGCTGCTGGAGCTGCAGGCCGGCCTCTACGGGGTGCCGCCGCGGGAAAGGATCACGATGGAGATCCTGGAGATTCTGGGGCTCGCGGATAAGGCGCAGGCCTATACCCGCACGCTCTCGGGCGGTATGCGCCGCCGTCTGATGGTGGCCAAGGCGATGGTCCACAATCCACCGGTCCTGGTCCTCGACGAGCCGACGGCCGGCGTTGATATCGAACTGCGTCAGCAGCTCTGGAGCCGGGTGCGCGATCTCAACGCCTTGGGAACCACGATCCTGCTGACTACCCATTACCTGGAGGAGGCCGAGGAGCTCTGCGACACCATCGCCATCATCAACCACGGCAAGGTGATCGCCTGCGAGCCAACCTCCAAGCTGCTGCGACGCCTCGACAGTAAGGAATTCCAGGTGCAGCTCGCAGCCGCGGTCGCAGCCGTCCCTCAGGCTCTCGAGCGTTTCCAGCCGGAGCTGGTCGGCAGCGACCGGCTGGTCTTCCGCTACCAGACCAGCCAGAGCCCGGTCGCCGAGATACTGGACGCGCTCTCGAAGACCGATTTGCGGGTGCAGGACATCCGCACGGACGAGGCGGACCTGGAGGACATCTTCCTGCAGCTCACGCGCGGCGCCCATGACGAGACTGGGGCCGACGACGAAAGCGGTGCCCGCAACCGGCCCGGCGCGCCGGCCGCCGTCGCCAGGTAAGGGTCGGCCGATGCGGGGGGCAGGTTTCGGCGGCGTCGCGTTCCGCCTCGCCGCCTGTCTCCTTCTCTGTCTCGGCCTGAGCGCCTGTGCGCGGATCGCGCCGCCCGGACCGGGACCGACGGAACCGCGGCTGGAGGTCGAAAGTCTGCAGACCGGCCGCTTCGTGACGGCCGACGGCTTGACGCTGCCGCTGCGCGCCTGGGCGCCCAATCCGCAGGCGCCCCGGGCAGTTCTGCTGGCACTGCACGGCTTCAACGATTACGGCAACGCCTGGAGCGGACCTGCGCCGGCCTGGGCCGCGCTGGGGATCGCGGTTTACGCCTACGATCAGCGCGGTTTCGGCGGCGCGCCCTCGCGTGGGCTCTGGCCGGGCGTTGCGGCTCTGACCCAGGATGTGCGCACGGCGGCCGGCGCGCTGCGACTACGGCATCCCGGTGTGCCGCTCTATCTGCTGGGCGAGTCCATGGGCGGGGCCGTGCTGCTGGCCGCGGCGGGCGAGGCCGAGGCCCTGCCGGCCGACGGACTGATTCTGGCCGCTCCGGCCGTCTGGGCGCGCGACACCCAACCCTGGTACCAGCGCAGCGCGCTCTGGTTCGGTCGAACCTTCTTTCCCTGGTTCACACCCAGCGGCGCTGGCTTCGAAATCCGCCCGTCCGACAACAATGCCGCGTTGATCGCGCTCGGCCGCGACCCTCTGGTGATCAAGGAGACCCGGATCGATGCGGTTGCGGGACTGGTGGACCTGATGGATGCCGGCCTGGAGGCCGCGCCCAGGGTCCGGCTGCCGCTGCTGTTCCTCTACGGCGCCAACGACGAACTGGTCCCGAAGGCCCCGACCTTGCGGGCCTGGCGCGACCTGCCGCAGGAAACGGCCCGGACCCTGGCCTACTACTCCGGCGGCTGGCATCTGCTGTTCCGCGACCTGCAGGGCGCGGTGCCGACGGCCGACGTCGCCGCCTGGATCTTCGATCCGGACGGCGCCCTGCCGTCCGCTGCGGATCGGGAGGCGGAGGAGCGGCTGGCCGCCGATCTGGCGGCCGAAGACCCATGACGCCGATCCGGGCGGCCACTCCGAAAGACGCCGCCAAGCTGATAGCCTTGGGGGCCATCTGGGGCTCGGCCTTCATGTGCATCGAAGTGGCGCTGCAGTCCTTCAGCCCTTTGCTGATCGCCGTTTTTCGGATCGTCTTCGCCGCCGTGCTGCTGGTCGGTTTTACCTTGGCCGCCGGGCTGCGGCTGCCACGTGCGCCGCGCGACTGGATCACAATGACGGTCGTGGGTCTGTTCGTCGCCACCCTGCCGTTTTTGCTGATTTCCTGGGGACAGCAGCATATTCCCGCCAGCATGGCGGCGATTCTCATGGGCCTCGGCCCCTTCGCCGCGCTGCTGCTGAACCACGCCTTCACCTCGGACGATCGCCTGACCCTGCCGAAGCTTGCGGGGATGCTGCTGGGCTTCGCCGGCATCGCTACGCTGGTCGGCTTGGAAGGCCTCCTGAGCGGCCGGGCGGCTCTGGTCGGGCAGCTCGCGGTGCTGGGGGCGGCTTTCTGCTACGCTTTGTCCGGTCTGCTCACTCGCCGGCTGTCCCATCTGGACCCTCGGGTCTCGGCGGGCGGTGTGCTGCTGAGCGCCGGGTTGTACCTGCTGCCTGTGGCTCTATTGCTCGACCCGCCCTGGGCGCTTCGACCCAGCGGCGAGGCTCTGGCCGCGCTGATCTTTCTCGGTCTGGTGTCCTCGGGCTTTGCCTATCTGCTGCGGTTTCAGCTCATCAAGGATACCGGCGCGGTCTACATGAGCCAGGTCTCCTATCTGGTGCCGGTCTTCGGGGTGTTCTGGGCCTGGCTGTTCCTCGGACAGGTACCACGCGAGGCGGCTTGGATCGCCTTGGTCCTGGTCCTGCTCGGCATCAATGTCAGCCGTCTGAAACGCCGCCGCTCTCAGCCGGCCGGTTAGTCGGCTGCCTTCGCACCCGACTTTGGCGCCGTCTTCCGTGCGGGCTTTTTCGCAGGGCTCAGCTCGGCCAGCTTGGCCTCCAGCTCCGCGACCCGTTCGGTCAGTGCCTCCTGCTCCGCACGGGCTGTCTCGGCGATCGCTTTGGTAACCTCGTATTCCTCGCGGGTGACCAGGTCCATGTCGGCCAGAATGCGTTCGAACTGCCGTCGGAACTGCGCCTCGGCTTCATGGCGCATGCCGCTGGCGACCCCGAGCGCGCTGCTGGCCAGGCGCGCCAGGTCGTCGATGATCTTGTTCTGCGTCTGCATGGGGCTTCCGCCTTTCCCTGGAGTCCTCGAACTGTCTTTGCGACCAAGGTGCGCCCCCGGCGTTCGCCGATCAAGTGGCCGAAGATCGAGCTGGGGGGGACTACGGGTGCTGGCGGTCGGTTCCGCAAGGCGCTACAAGGCGCCTCATGATTCTGGTCACCGGCGGCGCCGGTTTCATCGGCTCGAACCTGGTCTCGGCCCTGGCGGCACGCGGCGAACGCGTGGTCGTGGCCGATTGGCTGCGCGAGGGCGACAAGTGGCGCAACCTCGCCAAGGCAGAGATAGAAGCCCTGGTCCCGCCCGAGGACTTGATGGCTGCCCTGGATTTGGGTGAGTTTGCCCCCGACGCCGTCTTTCACATGGGCGCCATCTCCTCCACGACGGAAACCGACGGCGATCTGTTGGCGCAGACTAACTTTACACTGCCGCAGCAGCTTTGGCGCTGGTGCCGGGAAGCGCATGCTCCCTTCATCTACGCCTCTTCCGCGGCGACCTATGGCGACGGCAGCCTGGGTTTCGACGACGACGGCAGTCCCGACCATCTGGCGCAGCTCAGGCCGTTGAACGGCTATGGTTGGTCCAAGCAGGCGTTCGACCGCTGGGCGGTGCGCCGGGCGGCGGCAGGGGAGGCGCCGCCCCAGTGGGCCGGCCTCAAGTTCTTCAACGTCTACGGCCCGAACGAGTACCACAAGGGGCCCCAGGCGTCGGTTGCCTGGCACCTTTTTCGGCAGATCCGCGAAAGCGGCTCCGCGCGGCTGTTCCAGTCCCATCATCCCGACTACCCCGACGGCGGGCAGCAGCGCGACTTCGTCTGGGTCAAGGACTGCGTGGCGGTGATGCTCTGGCTCTACGATCACGGCCGGGCGAACGGTCTGTTCAACGTCGGCAGCGGTCAGGCACGCAGCTTCCTGGACCTGGCGCGCGCCGTCTTCGCCGGTCTGGAGCGGCCGGAGCGCATCGACTACGTACCGACACCCGAGGCGATCCGCGACGGCTACCAGTACTTCACGCAAGCGCGTCTCGACCGCCTGCGCCAGGCCGGCTACGACAAGCCCTTCACGGCGTTGGAGGCCGGTGTCGCCAGCTACCTGCGCGACCATCTGCTGACCGACGACCCTTATCGCTAAGCGGAACCGAGCGCCCCATGCCCGATCTCCAGCCGCTGCTCGCGGCGATCGCCTTTCCCAACATCGATCCGGTCGCGCTCGACCTGGGCTTCTTCCAGATCCGCTGGTATGCGCTGAGCTACATCGTCGGCTTGTTGCTGGCCTGGCGTTACGCGCGCTGGCTGACCGAAGGCTCGCCCTCCGGCCTGTCGAAAGAGGACATGGACGACTTCCTGGTCTGGGCGACGCTAGGCGTCGTGCTCGGCGGGCGGATCGGCTACGTCCTCTTTTACCAGCCTGGGCAGTTCGCAGATAATCCGCTCAGCGCGCTGGCGCTGTGGCAGGGCGGCATGGCCTTCCACGGCGGCCTGCTGGGCGTGATCGCGGCCATGTGGCTCTTCATGCGCAAGCGGGATGGGGGCTTCCTCCATCTGACGGACATGATCGGCTGCGCCGCGCCGATCGGTATCTTGCTCGGGCGTCTGGCCAACTTCGCGAACGGCGAACTCTACGGCCGGGTGACCGAGGTGCCCTGGGGCATGGTGTTCCCCGGCGGCGGACCGGACCCCCGCCATCCGAGCCAACTCTATCAGGCGACGCTGGAGGGGCTCCTGCTGTTCCTGCTGCTGTTCGTTCTGGTGAAGCGGGGCGGGCTGCGGCACAAGGGGTACCTGACCGGATGGTTCCTGGCCGGCTACGGGTCGGCCCGGATCGTCGGTGAGCTGTTCCGACAGCCGGATGCCTTCCTCGGCTTCCTCTTCGCCGGTGTGACCATGGGGCAGCTTCTGTCTCTGCCGATGCTGTTGGGCGGTCTTGCCCTGATCTTCTGGTCGCGGCGACCAACCGCGGTGCGGTGACCTCGTCCCACCCTCCTCAGAGAACGGCCTTGAGCCGGCGACTGGCTGGGCGGATCCGAAGCCAGGGGGCGCTTTCTGTTGCGGAATACATGGCGGCCTGTCTGTTCGACCCGGCCGAGGGCGTCTACACCCGGGCCGATCCGTTGGGGCGGGCGGGTCACTTCACCACCGCGCCCGAGATCAGCCAGATGTTCGGCGAGCTTCTCGGTCTCTGGGCCGGCGCCTGCTGGCAGGAGCAAGGGTCGCCCTCTCGCTGTCTGCTGGTCGAGCTCGGGCCGGGGCGCGGAACCCTGATGGCCGATGCCCTAAGGGCGCTCGCGCTTCTGCCGTCCTTCCTGGAGGCGGCGGAGGTCGTCCTGGTGGAGGCCAGTCCGGTTCTGCGCGCCGCGCAGCAGCGGGTCTTGGCGGGCCATGAGGTTCGCTGGGCCGAGACGCTGGACGACCTGCCGGAGGCGCCGGTCTTCCTGCTCGCCAATGAGTTCTTCGACGCCTTGCCGATCCGGCAGTACGTCCGGACCCCTGAGGGTTGGGCGGAGCGGCGGATCGGCCAGGACGATCAGGAGCGTTTGCAGTGGGGTCTGGGGCCGCGTCTGCCGGGGTCTCCGCCGGGTCTGACTCCTGCCAAGCTGGCGGCGCCGTACGGTGCCCTGGTCGAGGCCTGTACGGCGGGCGAGACGATCGCCGGCGAGATCGGCCGACGTCTGCGCGGCAGCGGCGGAGCGGCCTTGCTGATCGACTACGGCTACCATCCCAGCGCGCCCGGCGAGACCCTTCAGGCCTTGAGCGGCCATCGGACGGTCGATCCTCTGGCGGAGCCCGGCACCGCCGATCTGACGGCCCACGTGGATTTCGAGGCCCTGGCTGCCGCCGCTAGCGGGGCGGTCGCCCATGGGCCGGTCGGGCAGGGGGCGCTCTTGCAGGCCCTGGGCATCGACGCACGTGCCGAGGCTCTGAAGGCTAAGGCGACGCCGCAGCAGGCGGCAGACGTCGAGAGCGCTCTGGCTCGCCTGACGGCGCCCGACCAGATGGGCCGGTTGTTCAAGGCCTTGGCGCTGACGGCCGAGGGTGCACCCGTGCCGCCGGGGTTTCCCGTTTAGATATTCATCCTTGGCGGAGCAGGAAGAGGCCGTCGGTGGCGAAGAGATTGGCGCGGGGCCGTCCGGTGATCGACTGCGCTTGACCGCGCTTGTCGAGCGTCAGGCCCTTCTCCACGACGATATCGCAGGCCCGGCAGAGTTCCAGGAAATCCAAGAGGGTGCAGAGGTGGATGTTCTGGGTCTCGAACCAGCGGTCCGGCAGGGACTCCGTGACCGGCATGCGCCCACCGAACAGCAGGCGAAGGCGAATCCGCCAGTAGCCAAAGTTGGGAAAGGAGACGATGGCGTGACGGCCGATCCGCACGAGCTGTTCCAGCACGAAGCGCGGGTCGCGCGTCGCCTGGAGGGTCTGGCTCAGGACGACGTAGTCGAAGGCACGGTCGGGAAAGTCGACCAGATCGGTGTCTGCGTCCCCCTGCACGACCGACAGGCCGTTGCTGACCATCGCGTTGACGCCGTCCTGGGACAGCTCCAGGCCGCGACCCGTGACCTGCTTGTCCGCCACCAGGTGATGCAGCAACTGCCCGTCGCCGCAGCCGACGTCGAGGACCCGGCTGCCGGGCTCGATCATCTCGGCGATCAGCTGCAGATCGGCGCGCATGCCGTCTCGGGTTTCGGCCTGAGTCGCGCTTTGGCCGCCGCCGCGTTTGCCGGCCTGTTTGGCGCGCAGGGCCGGGCTGTCCAGCGGGCTCATGTGACCCGCTCCTCGGTTTCCCCGACCTCCGCCTCGTCGATCGGTGTCAGCGGGGCTGTCGGTATGCCGTTGCGTTCGCATTGGGCGGACAGGAAACCGTGCAGCGTGGCGTGCAGCTCCGGCTCGTTCAGCAGGAAGGCGTCGTGGCCCTTGTCGCTGTCGATCTCCACGAAGCTGACGTCGGCGGCGGCGGCGTTCAGGGCATGCACCACCCGCTTGGCCTCGGCGGTGGGGAAGAGCCAGTCCGAGGTGAAAGAGGCGACGCAGAAACGCACCGGCGAGTCGGTGAAGGCCGCCGCCAGCTTGCCGCCGTAGTCCGCCGCCAGGTCGAAGTAGTCCATGGCGCGGGTGATGTAGAGGTAGGAGTTGGCGTCGAAACGGTCGACGAAAGACTTCCCCTGGTAGCGCAGGTAGCTCTCCACCTGGAAATCCGCGTCGAAGCCGAAGGACAGCCCTTTACGGTCCTGCAGGCGCCGGCCGAACTTGCGGTGTAGCGCCGGCTCCGAGAGGTAGGTGACGTGGGCGGTCATGCGGGCGACGGCCAGGCCGCGCCGCGGCTTCTTGCCCGAGCGGAAGTAGGCGCCGCCTTCCCAATCAGGATCTGCCATGATCGCTTGGCGCCCGATTTCGTGGAAGGCGATGTTCTGGGCCGTGTGATGGGGGGCGGTGGCCAGCGGGATGGCCGCGCCGATCCGCTCCGGATATTTGGCGGCCCATTCCAGCACCTGCATGCCGCCCATGGAGCCGCCGACCGCCGCCAGCAGCTTGTCGATGCCTAGATGGTCGAGCAGCAGCCGTTGGGCCTCGACCATGTCGGTCATGGTGACCACCGGGAAGTCGAGACCCCAGGGCTCGCCGGTCGCGGGATTGATGTCGGCCGGACCGGTGGTGCCCATGCAGCCGCCCAGCACGTTCGCGCAGATCACGAACAGACGGTCGCTGTCCAGCACTTTGCCGGGGCCGACCATCAGCGACCACCAGCCGGCCTTGCCGGTCACCGGATGGACGTCGGCGGCGAACTGGTCGCCGGTCAGCGCATGGCAAACCAGGACGGCGTTGCTTTTCGCGGCGTTCAGCCGGCCGTAGGTCTGGTAGGCGACGGTCACGGGGCTGAGGTCTGCCCCGCTGGTCAGGCGCAAGGGCTCGTCCTTGGCGAGGACGGCCCGGTGGCCGGGCAGCTGCTCGATCCGCTCCTGGTGACTGTTGGTGGCGAGCAGAGACATAGATGTCCTTCGAGGTACGTCTTTCGGTCGGCGGCCTCGGTGCCGCTGGAGGGGCCACCGGAGGGGTTTGTGCGAAGAAGCCAGACTCAATAAGGAACCTTGGCGGAGCGAAGTCAACGGCAGGTGCCCCCGGCTGGCGGGGCGCAGCGGCGACGGTGCCATGCTCCTGCCGCATGTCTCGGGCTGCCTGTCAGGGCCGCAGAGGCGCCTGCTCGGCGGGTCGTCGCGGGGCTGTGGCGATCTTGGCTTTGATTTCCGTCCGGCCACCGACTATCACTAGTCGCCCGTCCGTCGGCCCCGCCTGACGGACCCTGTCCACCAAGCCGATTCGATCTTGCGCCCCGGCCGATTGCGGGCGCTCAACCATCACTGTCTTGAGCCGCCTGGATGTCTGCCATTTCACCCAAATTGGACGACCTGCGCCGAGAAATCGATGAAATCGATGCCGAACTGCACGAGCTTCTGATTCGGCGCACCGAGATTTCTCAGGAGATCGGCAAGACGAAGCAGCGGAATCAGCCCCTGTTCCGTCCGGGACGGGAGGCGACCATCATGCGTGGTCTGGTCGCCCGGCATCGCGGTAGCCTGCCCAAGGCGGTGCTGTTGCGTCTCTGGCGGGAGATTATCGCCGATTCGGCGGCACAGCAGGGTGCCTTCAGTCTGTCGATCTATACCGGTGAGGAGGCCGAGTACCTACGCGATCTAGCGCGCGAGTCCTTCGGTGTTCTGACGCCCCTGTCCGAGCAGGGCTCCAGCGTGCGGGTCTTGAATGAAGTCGCCAGCGGCAAGGCCACCTTGGGCGTGCTGCCGCCGATCCAGAGCGACTCCCGCGATCCCTGGTGGCGGCATCTGGCGCGTGAAGGCGCGGACGTTCCGCGCGTCGTCGCGCGCCTGCCCTTCGCGCCCTGGCCGCGCGACCGCGGCGGAGACAGCGAGGCCTTGGTCGTTGCCCTCGGGCCGACCGAGCCGAGCGGCGCCGACCGCAGCTTCCTGGTGGCCGAGATCCAGGACCGTATGAGCCGCTCCGCCTTCAAGGATCTGCTGGTAAAGGCGGGCCTGACGGTCCGTGAGACGGCAACCTGGACCGACGCGGAGGGCGCGCCCTACTGCTACTGCCTGGCGGAGGTGGAAGGCTATCTCGAGGGCCCGGAGGCACCGCCCCTGGCCGATCTGGCCGAGAGTGCCGGTGAGCGCGTCAGCCGTCTTTGGGTGATCGGGCGCTATCCAGTGCCGCTGACCAAGGCGGAGATGTCGATGTCCGGCCGCGGGGCGCGGGGGCGGCGATGAGCGGTTCCCCCCCCCGTTTTGCACCGCGTCCGGGGATCTTCGACGTCGAGCCCTACGTCGGCGGCGAAGCCAAGCTTCCGGGTGTCGCCGAGCCAATCCGCCTTGCCGCCAACGAAAACCCGTTGGGACCGAGCCCAAAGGCGGTGGAGGCCTACCGGGAGATGTCCGGCGGTCTACACCGCTACCCGGACGGAGGGTCCTCGGCGCTGCGCAGGACCCTGGCGGAGCTTCACGGCCTCGACCCCGAATGCATCGTCTGCGGCAACGGCTCGGACGAACTGATTTCCCTGCTGGTGCGCGCCTACGCCGGGCCGGGCGACGAGGTGCTCTACAGCCGTCACGGCTTTCTGATGTACCCCATCGCGGCCAAGACGGCCGGTGCGACGGCGGTTGCCGCGCCGGAGCGCAGTCTGACCTCCGACGTCGATGCGCTGCTGGCCCATGCCAGCGAGAAGACGCGTCTGGTTTTCCTGGCCAACCCCAACAATCCGACCGGCAGCTACTTGCCCGATGCCGAGGTTCGGCGCCTGCTAGCGGGCCTGCCGGAGCAGGCTCTTCTGGTGCTGGACACGGCCTACGTCGAATACGTGCAGGCCGAGGACTACGACGACGGGCTGAATCTGGTGGAAGAGACCGGGCGCGTCGTGGTTACCCGCACCTTCTCGAAGATCTATGGCCTGGCGGCGCTGCGCCTCGGCTGGGCCTATGCGCCGGCGGAGGTGGCCGACGTGCTGAACCGTCTGCGCGGACCCTTCAATGTCTCGCTGGCGGCCCAGGTCGCGGCGGTAGCGGCGCTCGGCGACCGGGAGCATCTGCGCCACTCCGCCGAGCACAACGCCACCTGGAGAAGCTGGTTCGCGGAGCAACTCGCCCGCCTGAACATCCGGGTCGAGCCGAGTGAGGGTAACTTCGTGCTAGTGCCCTTCGCCGACGCGGCGGGCGCCGCGGACTTTCTGAAGAGCCGGGGGATCCTGGTGCGGGGCATGGCGGCCTACGGCCTGCCAGGGCATCTGCGCGTCACGATCGGCACGGAGGCCGAGATGCGCGCGGTGGTCGCCGCCCTGAAGGACTATCCCCAGTGACGGCGGCGGCAAGCGTGGTGTCCGACGGACAGCCCTTTCGGCGGGTGGCCCTGATCGGCGTCGGGCTGATCGGCTCCTCCATGGCGCTCGCCATGCGCCGTTTCGGTCTGGCGCAGCACCTGGTCGGCTGCGCCCGCTCGGCGGAAACCCGCGCCAAGATTCTTGAGCTTGGGCTCTGCGACGAGGTCTTCGAAGATCCCGCCGCCGCCGTGGCGGACTGCGACCTGGTGGTCCTGGCCACTCCGGTCGGAGCCTATGCGGCGGTCGCCGAGGCCATGCAGCCCGGACTTGCGGCCGGAGCCATCGTGACCGACGTGGGGTCGGTCAAGCAGGCGGCGATCCGGGACATCGGCCCCTTCGTGCCGGAGGGCGTCTACTTCGTGCCGGGACATCCGATCGCCGGTACGGAACGCTCCGGTCCCGAGGCGGGTTTCGCCGAGCTTTTCGAGCAGCGCTACTGCCTGCTGACCCCGCCGCCGGGCACGGATGCCGGCGCGACCGACCGGGTCGCCTGGCTCTGGCGCGAGATGGGCGCCGCCGTCGACATCATGGAGCCGGGTCACCACGATCAGGTTCTGGCCATCACCAGTCACCTGCCGCATCTGATCGCCTACACCATCGTGCATACGGCGATGGGTCTTGAGGAATCGACCAAGCAAGAGGCGATCAAGTACTCCGCCGGCGGCTTTCGGGATTTCACGCGCATCGCCGCGTCGGACCCGGTGATGTGGCGCGACGTCTTCCTGAATAACCGCGAATCCGTTCTGGAGATGCTGCAGCGTTTCTCCGAGGACCTGACCGCCTTGCAGCGCGCGATCCGCTGGGGCGAGGGCGAGGTGCTGGAAGACCTCTTCAGCCGGACCCGCGAGGTGCGCCGGGGCGTGGTGGAGCAGCATCAGGCCGGGTCGTTCGACCCGCGCGAGCCGAAAAGCGGGTGATCCTCGAAGGCGGCCTTGCCCGCTTCCTGCGGCCCTGCTCCAGCGCGCTGTCATAAGACCTCGGACGGTCGTCGCATTTGAATGGCGAAAGGCGGTCCCCTACCTTAGCCGGTAGCCATGGCCGACCCGCGATCCGCTCAACCGCCGTCCCCCGAAGCGCTGCGTCGCCTCTACGCGCAGCCCGTCGCGCGCGAACGGCTGACGCCGCCGCCGGGGCAGGACTTCTGGGTCTACGGCTACGGGTCGCTGATGTGGAATCCCGGCTTTCCGCATCTGGAGGTCCGGCAGGCGCTGCTCTACGGCTATCACCGGCGCTTCTGCGTCTACTCCCATCGCTATAGGGGTACGCCGGAGCGCCCGGGTCTGGTGCTGGGGCTCGACCGCGGCGGCTGCTGTCACGGCATGGTTTTCCGCGTCCCCGCCGCCGAGGGCGTGGCGGTGATGGACTACCTCTGGGAGCGGGAGATGATGACCGGCGTCTACATCCCGCGCTGGGTCGAGTGTCGCACCCTGACGGGCGCGGTCACGGCCGCGGGGTTCGTCGTCGACCAGAGCCACCCGCAGTACACCGGCAAACTGCAGATGGCGCAGATCGCGGAGTTGATCGTGCAAGGGACCGGTCAGAAAGGCCCCTGCAGCGACTACCTGCGCAACACCATCGACCACCTGCAGGCGCTCGGCATACACGACCGCCGTCTCGCGCGCCTGATGCGCGAGGTGCGGCGACGTTTCGACGGACCCTAATCCAGTCCCAGAACCTGGAAGACGTCGCCGAAGTCGACTAGCAGGTAGAAGATCAGCACGACGATGGCGCCGCCCACGATGGGGACGTACCAAGGCTTGGGAATCGGATTGTGGGTGTGGCAGGCGGGACAGATTTCCTGTTCCTCCTCCAGGGGCGCGCGGCAGTTGCGGCAGAGTCTTTGTCCCGCTAGGGGTCCTGAGGCCATCGATCCTGATTTCCTAAAGACAGCGCGAATAGCCGCAGAGGGTACAGAGGTCGCAGCCTTCCTGGTGGATCAGGCCAAGGCCGCCGCACTTCGGGCACTGGTCGACGCGCTCCAGCAGCTCTGTGGTCTCTCCGGGTCCCGGCAGTTCCTCCGCATTGATCGCTGGCCGGCGCGGTTTGGCGATCTGTACCGGTTCCGGTAGGAAGCCGATCGCGATCATGTGCTCTTCGATCACCTCGCCGATGGCGGCCAGCAGGGAGGGGACGTAGCGGCCCTGCATCCAGGCGCCGCCGCGCGGGTCGAAGACCGCCTTCAATTCCTCGACCACGAAGGCGACGTCGCCGCCGCGCCGGAATACGGCCGAAATCATCCGTGTCAGGGCCACGGTCCAGGCGTAGTGTTCCATGTTCTTGGAGTTGATGAAGATTTCGAAGGGGCGGCGGCGGCCGTCCTGCACCACGTCGTTCAGGGTGATGTAGATGGCGTGGTCGCTCTCAGGCCAGGTCAGCTTGTAGGTGCGCCCCGGCAGGGCCGCCGGCCTGTCGAGCGGCCTCGTCATGTAGACCACTGATCCGGGTTCCGGCTGTGCCGTCTCGGCTTGTTGGATCTCCTGCACTGGCGCTGCTGTATCGTCCGCCCGGCCTGGTTCGGCCTCGGCCGAGCCCGCGGCTTCCAGGACGGCGCCGCGCAGGGTGCTGGGGCGGTACGTCGTGCAGCCCTTGCAGCCCAGATCGTAGGCCTGGCGGTAGACGTCCTTGAAGGCCTGGAAGCCGATGTCTTCCGGCAGATTGATGGTCTTCGAAACCGAGCTGTCGATGTAGCGCTGCACCGCGGCCTGCATCACCAGGTGTGCCGCCGGTTCCAGGCTCTGGGCATCGACGAAGGTCGCGGGCAGGGGTTGCGACTCGCCCTTCAGCGTCCGGAAGCGGCGCAGGGCGAGATCGGTCACCGGCTGTGTCTCGTGACTGCCGTCGGGCAGCAGGACCTTTCGGCTGTATTCGAAGGCGAAGACGGGTTCCAGTCCGCTGGAGACGTTGTCCGCCAGGATCGAGATCGTCCCGGTGGGCGCGACCGAGGTGAGCAGACCGTTGCGCAGGCCGGTTTCGGCGATGGCCTCGCGGACCTCCGCCGGTAAGGTCTGCGCGCCCTCGGTAGCCAGATAGGCCTCCGCGTCGAACAGTGGAAAGCTGCCCTTCTCCGCCGCAAGCGCGCTGGAGGCCAGATAGGCGGCGCGCTGCAGCCGGGCCATCCAGGTTTCGGTCGCCGCGACGGCTTCGCGGCTGCCGTAGGTCAGGCCGCACATGATCAGCGCGTCGGCAAGGCCCGTGATCCCGAGGCCGATGCGCCGCTTCGCTTCGGCTTCCTGGCGCTGGGCGTCCAAGGGGAAGCGGGAGACGTCGATGGCGTTGTCGAGCGCGCGGACCGCCAGAGCCGTAAGCTCGTCCAGAGCCTCCAGATCGAGCGCGGCTTCCGACGTGAAGGGGCTGCGGACCAGTTCGGCGAGGTTCAGCGATCCGAGCAGGCAGGCGCCGTAAGGCGGCAGCGGCTGCTCGCCGCAGGGGTTCGTGGCGCGAATCTCTTCGCAGTAGGCCAGCGGATTTAGCCGATTGATGCGGTCGATGAAGATGACGCCCGGCTCGCTGGTCTCGTAGGTCGCCCGCATGATGCGATCCCACAGCGCCCGCGCACGCAGGGTCCCGTAGGTCTGGCCGGCGAAGGTCAGGGTCCAGTCGGTGTCGGCCTCGACCGCCGCCATGAAGGCATCGGTCACCAGCACCGAGAGATTGAAGTTGGTCAGGCGGCCGGCCTCCGACTTCGCCTGGATGAAGGCCTCGATATCCGGGTGATCGCAGCGCAGGGTGCCCATCATGGCGCCGCGGCGGTGGCCCGCCGACATGATGGTCCGGCACATGGCGTCCCAGACGTCCATGAAACTGAGCGGGCCGGAGGCGTCCGCGCCGACGCCCTTCACGACGGCTCCGCGCGGGCGCAGGGTGGAGAAGTCGTAACCGATGCCGCCGCCCTGCTGCAGCGTCAGGGCCGCCTCCCGAAGATGGGCGAAGATGCCGCCCATGGAGTCGGGAATCTCGCCCATCACGAAGCAGTTGAAGAGCGTGACGGACCGCTGCGTTCCGGCGCCTGCGATGATTCTGCCCGCCGGCAGGAAACGGTGGGTCGACATGGCGTCGAAGAAGCGGCGGCCCCAGAGGTCCGGCTGCGTCTCGACCGATGCCAGGGCGGTAGCGACACGACGCCAGCTATCGGCCCGCGTCGCGTCGATCGGCTGTCCGGCCTCGTCCTTCAGCCGGTATTTCATGTCCCAGATCTGGGTCGGAAGATCGGCTGCTCCCGTCATCGTCGTCCCCGCCGGCCGAAGATTAATTGCCAGTTCCAAAGTAAGCCGACGACACTGGCGCATCAAGAACAGGATGTGAACACCTCAGGCGACCGCGCTCTAACGCGCCTGGGCTGTCCGCCCGTCCTCCAGCAGGCGGGCACTCGCCGCTTCGATCTCTCGGGAGAGGCGGGCGACGAAGACCTTGCGGTCGAGGCCGGCGGGGATCTCCGGCAGAACCTCCACGACGACGTGGCCGGGTCGCTTGCCGAGCAAGGGTTTGGGCCAAACCAAACCGGAGTTGAGTGCCACCGGCACGCAGGGCAGTTCCAGAGACTGATAAAGCGCTGCGACCCCCGGATGGTAGGGGCGGGCCTCCCCCGGCGGCACGCGGGTGCCCTCAGGAAAGATGATCAGGGGACGGCCTTCGGCCAGGGGCGCACGAGCGCGGGCCAGCAGGGCGCGCAGCGCCTTGGCGCCGCCGGCCCGGTCGATCGCCAGCATCCGCTGCTTCTTCAGATACCAGCCGAACAAGGGGATCCAGGTCAGCTCCTGCTTCAGGACGTAGCAGGGATTCTCGAAGAAGAGGCAGAAGCCGAAGGTTTCCCAGGCGCTCTGGTGCTTGGCGGCGACCAGAACCGGCCGGTCCGGCAGGGTTCCGCGGATCTCGTAGGTGATACCGAGGCCGATCCTGAACAGCCAGTGCGTAAAGCGCACGATCAACCGGCTGATCGGACGCGACCAGGAGGCCGGGCCCAGAAGCGTCCAGGCAAAGAGGGTGCAGATCAGCAGGCAGCCCGCCAGCCAGATCAGGGTCACGATCACGGAGCGCAGCGACGCCAAGACCGTGAGCCCCTAGTCGCCGAGAGGGCCGCGCAGCAGGGCGGCCAGATACTTCACGTATTCGCTGACGACCAGCCCCAGGCTGCGCGGCCAGACCCACCAGTCGTCCTGCCGGAAGGCCTCTGGAAAGACCGGGTGCGGCAAGATCTCGGTATCGGGCAGGCGGCGCCGGAACTCCAACAGACTGCGCGGCATGTGGTAGCCGGCCGTGACCAGGCGCAGCGAAACGTAGCCCTCCTCCGCCATCCAGGCCGCCGTCTCGGCGGCGTTGCCGCGCGTATCGTCGGCGTCGTAGCCCAGCACGATGCAACAGGCCAGCTCCTGCGGGGCGTTGCGGGCCAGCCGCAGAAGCTCGCCGACCTCGACACCTTGGTAGACCCCTGAAACGAACAGCTTCTCCGCCCGCCCGGCTGCCAGCAGCTCGAACCCTGTCGTCAGCCGCCCGCTGCCGCCGGTCAGGACGACGATGGCGTCGCTAGGGCGTTCGCTGGTCTCCTCCCGGGTCGGCATTTCGCCGACGAACCAGACGAAACCGCCAATCAAGGCCACCAAGGCCAGCCCGAGCGTCAGGGACGCCAGGGTAAAGAGACGCCGCCGTCGACGCCCCGGTAGGGATCGTCCAGCGTCATCGCGTCCGACACCGAACTGCGGACTGCCCTGCAGCGCGCCGCGGCTGGTGCGGCGCTTCCTCATGGCAGCTTCGCCAGCGTGCGGAGCACCGTCCAGCGGGCGGTCAGCATCGCCACCAGTCCCGTGGTCAAGGGCAGGACTGCCAGCAGCAACCATTGCCAGACGCCGAGTTCGATCCCGGGCAGCAGGACCGACTGTTCGCCGCGCAGCAGCCAGCGGACGCCGACCGCCGTCAGGGCCGCGGCGACTGCGCCGCCGACCCCTCCGGCCAATCCCAGACGCAGGGCGTGGCCCTGAAACTGTTCGGCGACGTAAAGATCGCGCGCGCCCATGACATGCAGCAGTTCGATGACCTGGCGATGGATCGCCAGTCCTGTCCGGGTCACGAAGATCACCGTCGCCACGGCCGCCACGCTCACCAGGGCAACCACTAGGAAGGCCAGCGCCTCGATGGAGCCGGCCAGGGAGAAGAGACGTGCCAGCCATCGCTGGTGATCGTCCACGCCGGTTCCCGGGACGACCTCCGCCAGCCGCTGTGGCAGATCGCCGAGGTCCGCGCCGCTGCTGCGCAGCGTGACCGCCACCAGATCCGGCGCGGGCAGTTCCGGTGCCGCGGCGGCCTCGCCAAGCCACGGTTCGAGCAAGGCTGCCGTTTGGGCGCGCGAAAGCACTTCGACCTCCGACACGGCTGGCGTCGCCAGCAGTGCCTGGACCACGCGGTCGAGCCGCTCCTGGCGGGCCTCCGAATCGCGCGGATCCCCCGGAGGAGGAACCTGCACGGTCAGGCGCCCGACCAGATCGCCCTGCCAGCGGGCGGCGACCGCGTCCATTGCCACCGCGGCCAACAGGGCCAGCCCGGCAAGATAGACCATGAAGGCGATCAACCAGGGCAGGAACCGCGCCGAGGCGTCGCGAGCCAGGGGCACCTCGCCGCGGGAGAAAAGAAATCCGAGACGCATCCTCCCTAGCCCCCGACGGGCTCCGGAGCCGCCGGCAGCGCTGTGGCGGGCTCCGCGCTGACCAGCCCGCTGGCCAGACGCAGTTGCGGCTGCGGCATGCGCGCGGCCAGAGACTCATTGTGCGTGGCCAGCATGACGGTGGTACCGGCGCGGTTCAGCTCGCGGAAGAGGTGGAGCAGGCGCACGGCGATCCGGTCGTCGACGTTGCCGGTCGGCTCGTCGGCCAGCAGCAGGCTGGGTCGGCCGATCACCGCGCGCGCGATGGCGACGCGCTGCTGCTGCCCGCCCGACAGGGTCGGCGGCAGCGCCTCGATCGCATCGCTCAGACCGACCCAGTCCATCAGCTCCCCGACCTGGCTTTTGATCCGCGCCTCCGGCTCGCCTGCGATCCGCAACGGCAGCGCGACGTTCTCGAATGCCGAAAGATGGGCAATCAGCCTAAAATCCTGAAACACGACCCCGATCCGCCTCCGCAGCAAGGCCCGGTCGCGCCGGTTCAGTTGAGCGACGTCGCGCCCGAACAGCGAAAGCCGCCCCTCGCTCGGAATCTGCGCCAGGTAGAGCAGCTTCAGCAGCGAGGATTTGCCGGCGCCGCTGGCGCCCAGCAAGTAGTGAAAAGACCCAGGTTCAAGATTGCAAGAAACCCGGCGCAGCACCTCCGGCCCTTCGCCGTAGCGCAGCGTAACCTCCTCGAGCCGGATCAAGAACCTGCCCCTGTTCGCGAAAGCGGGAATCGACGCATCAGCCGATTCGACCATGACATGCGTCCCGACAGGCGTAAAGCCGGTGGCGAAATCACCTTGGGACCTACCTGCCTCTCGTTCCGGTTCGCCGCTCTGCCGAGGTGGCCGAACAAGCCGGTTTTGTCCGTTATCGGCTTGAAAGACATCACAGAGCGTAACAAACACCGCTGCTTGCACGGCTCTTTGCCACCCGCGTATAAGGTGACGCACCAAGATGACGGTCCGAAGACATCTGGTCCGGTGAAACCAGAGGGCCGACGAAACCGCGTTGCGGCGAAGTATTGGGACGGGGCGATATTTCTATGGACTTGGCTTGTCCGAATTGCGGGACGCTCTTTCGCGTACCGGACGGCGCCGTCGGCCCCGGCGGACGACAGGTTCGCTGCGGTTCCTGCAGTCATACCTGGACCGCCTATCCCCCGAACGGCGGCGAACCCGCGACCAAAGCCGGTCCTGAAGCGACAGAAGACGCCGCGGCTCCGCAAGAAAATCTGGCCTCTTCGATCTCTGCGGCGGTTGAGGCCGATGGCGGGGAAAGCGGCGCCGCCGCCGCCACTCCCCAGGACGCGGCGGCTGCGGCCTCGGTTACGCCCGACGGCGCGCCATCGCCGGAAAGTCGGCTGGAGGCCGGCACTGCCGGGCTCGATCTCGGGAGCGCGCCCCCGGACAGCGTTCGGCCGCTGCGCCGGTCGCAGCCTGTGCTGCAGCCCGAACCCGGGCCGCGCTGGGGCCTGTTTTTCGGCTGGCTGCTGTTCTTTGCCGTGCTCGGCGGCCTCGTAGGCGGCGGCTGGTACTTCCGCGAACAGGTCGTCGCTCAGGTCCCACAGACGGCCCGGCTCTACGAGGCGCTCGGCATCCCGGTCCAGCTCACCAGCTCGCCCTTCGTCCTGGACTGGCGGCGGGCGATCCAGACCGAAGCGACCGGACCGACGGTGACCCTCAGCGGTCAGGTCATCAACGCAACCGAAGAGCCTCTGCCGGTCCCGCAGCTCGTCGTGGTTCTGCTCAATGCCCAGGGAAATCAGATCGATAGCTGGGCCGTCGAGGTCGGCGGAGGGCCGTTGGCGCCCGGCGAGGCGCGGGACTTCATGACCAAGGGCCCCTGGCCGCAGGCGGCCAACGACGTCTCGGTCCGGTTGCTCCAGTGAGTTCGCATCTGGGATGACGGCCGCCGCCGTCGGGCGGGAGCTTTTCACAAGAGGGGAGGCCGGAATCGTGCCTCACATTCTGCTCGCCGAAGACGATGACGCCGTACGCAGCTTCGTGGCGAATGCCCTGATCCACCGGGGTCACGAGGTGGAGGCGGTCGAAGACGGACTTCAGGCCCTGGAGGCCCTGGACGGCTCTCGGGACTTCGATCTGCTGATCACCGATATCGTAATGCCCGGTCTCGACGGTATCGGGCTCGCCTTGCGGGTGGCACGCGACCGGCCCGGCCTGCCGATCCTGCTTATGACCGGCTACTCCGCAGAGCGACAGCGCGCGCACAATCTCGATGCGCTGATTGCCCGCGTCGTTGTCAAACCCTTCACGCTGAAGGAAATCTGCGAGGCCGCGGAAGAGGCGCTGGTCGGCTGACGCTGTAAAAGACCGTTTGCGATTGCTCTGTTCCGTCCCGCTACCCCCCACCCGGTCACCCAACGCCGGCCACCCAACGCCGGTGTTTTGAATGGGTGGCCGAGCGTCTTCCCGGACGAAGAAGGCGAACGGCCCCGTTCGAAAGGAACGGGGCCGCTCATCGTGCCGCCAAACGGACAGGGCGCAGGCTACTTGCCGCGCTTGACCTCCTTGGCCGCGGTGGAGACCGCGTCGCGGACTTCGTCGAGACTTTCGGCAACACGCTTATTGATGGTTTCCATCGCCTCCGTGTTGGACTTCGCTCCCATCTCGGCCAATTCCTTGACGTTCGAAAGCGCGGTCTCGAAGGCCTTCTTGAGGACCTCGGCCTGCTTGGCCATGCGGTCCTCCGGCGTCCCGGCAGCTGCCATGTCCTGCATGACCGCCGAGGCCTCGGACATCGACTGGCGCAGGATCTCGCCCTGACGCTGCATGATCGCCTGCATGCCTTCGAAGGCCACCCGGTTCGCAGAGGTGATCGCCTCGATGTTCTTGCGTTGTGCGTCGACCAGCTTCTCGACCTCGATGCCGGGCATCTTGTACTGCTCGAACATCTTGGTGATGTCGGTCATGGAGCTGAAGTCGTATTCGAAGGGACTGTTGGATTTCGCCATGGGTCTCGCCTCCCAATCTCAGGTGAAAGCATCGCTGACTGACAGCCCGGAAACCGTGGCAGCGACGGACACCGAGCCTTGCTTCCCAACGGGTCGCACCTGACCTCCGCTGGGTTATGCTGCAACGCAGCATGCATATGCTCCCAGTGCTCTCGGGGGTCAAGAGAGATTGTTGACCATACGACCAGTAAGGGCAATCGATAGGATCGCCATCGACCGGTCCGGCCGCGCCGCGAAGCCTCTTCAATTGACAGGAGAAGTCGGTTTGGGGCGGACCTTACGACCCAGGCCGCAGGCCTTTCATCGCACCCTGGCGCCGGTCCTGGTATCTGCCCTTGGTGCCGGTTCGTCAGTGGCCACAGCGGACTCGCGGTTTGCCGCCTTTGCCGTCGTGTCTGCGCCGTCAGGAGCGATGCAGCCACCAGGACTCTTCGTTGACGGAATAGATGGGGCGATAGTGACGGATCTTTTCGGCCGGCATGACCTGGTCGATCTGGTTGTCCAGAATCCAGGCACGACCCTGATGGTACGCCACCAGCACGGCGTGCATGAGCTGCAGGTTCAGATCCTTGAGCACGACGATCCGCATGGCCTCGTTGGACCAGCCGAGGGCCCGCAGGGACATGAACTTCGCAATCGCGTAGTCCTCGCAGTCGCCGTTCTTCTCCATGAACTGAAGCGGCGTTGCCCAGTAGTCGGGCACGCCCCAGTTCGGCGGGTCCAGGATGTAGCGGTGGCTGTTCATCTGAGCGTTGATCGCGCGCAGTTGAGCCAGCGGATCCTGACCCCGCTGGTCGTCGAGAAAGGCCTTCCACTCGTCGAGAACGCACTGACTGACTTGGCCGGGGCTGACTTGGCCGGGGCTGACCTGGCCGGGAATGCAGCCCTGGGCCAGGTTGGTTTCCTCGAAATAGCGCTCCAGCGTGCCGCGCCACTTCGGGAACATCGCGATGTTGTCAGAGCGGGCCTCCCTGGTTCCGAACAGCGCCGGATAGGCCGAGGCCTGGGCCAGGCTCGGCAGGCCCGCCCCGGCGAACGCGAGGCCAGCCGACAAGGCCGTCGAGAGGAACCGACGTCTGCTGCTGCGGCCAGAACCGCAGTGATGAGGTTTTCCTGAGCCCATTCTAAGGCGCATCCCGTTGTCTCCCGTTCTTCGAGCGGCTGTTGGTCGTGCCGTCGGCGGGGGGCAAGCCCCCTGCCCGGGCGCGGTGATGTCGAAGTCCGCGAACGTCGAATTTTGCCGGGATACTAAGGCTTTGCGCTTAATACTCCCTTAAGTAGGAGCGGCATAACGTGAGGTGGCGGCAGACGTGTGTGCCGTCGATCGACTTGTCGGTTTCGTCAATCTGATCGTTACGCTCGCTCAACATTTCAGCATCGCGACACGTCTGGCAAAGTGAAAAACGCCGTCGACACTACGATCGATCCTCGCCTCGAGCCGGATGCCGGTTCGGTGACAAACCAAGCTGCCTGGTGGCAAGGCTGGGGGCTGCCTGCCCTGGCCGGCGGTCTTCTGTTGGCGGGTGCTGTTGGCGTGGCCGCGATCATGAGTTTCGTCGAGGCGGAGCGGGCTCGCGACCTGCGCGGTTGGCAGGATCGCCTCGGGCTGATCGCCGATAGCCGCGCAGCGGATGTCGCGCAGTGGGTCGCCGGTCAAAGACGCGATATCGCCTCCCTGGCGGGGAACGCCAGCATTCAGCTTCTGCTCACGGAGCTTACCCTGGTCGAGGGCGAGATTACCGAGGTCACGGACGTCGACGGTCAGCTTCAGTACCTGGAGAGCCTGCTGACGCTGACTGCCCAGCGTGGCGGCTTCGACAGTTCGACCCTGGTTGAGGATCTGCGCGCCAACGTCGAGCTGCCCAGCCCAGTCGGGCTTGCCGTTCTCGATACGCGAGGCCGCCCGCTGGTCGCGACGTCGCGCTTCGCGGTGCCACAGGTCGAGGCAGCGTCCGAGACGCCGTTGCTGGACCTCCAGGCCGATTCCGATGTCGGCATGCTGCTGACCCTGACGGCGCCGGTTTCGGCCTTGCAGTCCGGGATCGCCGACGGTCCGGTCGGCCAGATCGTTGCTCGCCGACCTGCCGCGCCGGCTCTGTTCGAGCGGTTGCGCCAGCCTGGTCTTCGGGTTGCTGGGCTCGAAATTCTGCTGGTCCGCCCGAAGGGAGCCTCGATCGAATACCTCTCGCCGTTGGCGGACGGCACGGCCGCTCTCGGCCGCCGGCTCGACCGCGCGACCGTCGGGCTGGCCTCCGCCGATGCCTTGAGCCAGCCGGGCGCCTTCCTGGAAAGCGAGGACTACGCCGGTCAAGCGGTTCTGGCTACCGGCCGCCTGGTTGCCGGGACCGACTGGCTTCTGGTGGCGAAGGTCGACAGTGCGGTGGCGTTGGCCGACATCGACGCCCGGGCCAACCGTTTGCTGCTGGTGCTGCTGCTTGGTCTCGGTTTCGCTGCCGCCACCATTCTTGTCGTCTGGCGCCACGGTGCCTCGCGTCGCGCCAGCGAGTCCGCCCGGCTCTACGCCGCCGCGGCGGCGGAACTGACACGCCAGAAGCATCTGTTGCAGGTGGTGACGGACAACCAGCCAACGGCGATCATGATCCTGGACGACGGGCAGGTCCGTTTCGCCAATGCTCAGGCGGCCAAGCGCGCCGAGATGGCGCCCGGCGAGATGATTGGAAAGTCCCTTTCGTCCGTGGCGGGGTCGGCCGCTGCCGCGCGTACCCTGGCGCTGTCGGAGCGGGCGCTCGAGGACGGCCAGCCGGTCAGCGATGTCTGGCGGATCGAGGGCGACTCGTCCGTGGACGGCGGGCGGCGGATCTACCTGGCCGACCATGTGCCGGTGCCGTCGAGCGTCGACCTGCCGCGTGGCGTTCTGGTCGTGGAGCGGGACGTCACGGCGGAGCTGCGCGAACGCGCCCGACGCGAATCGACGCTGGACGCGCTGATCGCGACCTTGGTCGGCGTGGTCGACCGCCGCGACCCCTATGCGGCGGATCACTCTCATCTCGTCGGTGAACTGAGCCAACGTTTGGCGCGCGAGATGGACCTGGAGGAAGCGGAGGTCGAGACTGCGCGGGTCGCCGGCCTTCTGATGAATATCGGCAAGATTTTGGTGCCCGAAGAGCTTCTGACCCGCGAGGGCGCGTTGAGCGAGGCTGAGCGCGCCCAGATCCGAGCTTGCATGAACTCCAGCGCGGAGTTGTTGTCGAGTGTCGCCTTCGACGGCCCCGTGGTGGAAACCTTGCAGCAGGTTCAGGAGCGTGTGGACGGCAAAGGCGAGAAAGGCCTGGCCGGAGACGAGATTCTGCCGACCGCCCGAATCCTGACGGTGGCCAACGCCTTCGTCGCGATGGTCAGCGCACGGGCTCATCGTGCCGGGCTGCCGGTCGACGAAGCCATGGCCCAGCTGCTCTCGGACATGGGCCGCCGCTACGATCGCGGCGTCGTGGCCGCTCTGGTCAGCTACCTCGACAACAAGGGTGGGCGCCAGCACTGGGAAACGGCTGCCGCGCAATAGCGGTTTCTGCCCCAGCCGGCCTCACTTTCAGATCTACCCTTTTTCGTATGGCCCGCGCGCCCCATCTTCAGAGGCGGTGTAGTCGAAGGGCCGGTCATGTCCATTGCCAGACTCTGGAGCAGAGGCGAGGGACGCCAACAACGTCCGCCGGCGGGTCTTCCGGAGGGGACGCGCCTCTACGCGATCGGCGATATCCACGGTCAGATCGGACAGCTACGTGCCTTGGAAGCCCTGATCCTCGCCGATGCGGCGTCGGGCAGTTCCGGACGGCGTCTACTGCTCTATCTCGGCGACTACGTCGATCGCGGCGAGGACTCGGCGGCTGTGGTCGCGCATCTGCTAGCCGGGCCGCCGGAGGGGTTCGAAACGGTTCGCCTGAAGGGCAATCACGAGGCCCTGCTGCTCGACTTCCTGCTGGCGCCGGCGGACGGCGCGCGGTGGCTCGTCAACGGCGGGATCGCCACTCTCAACAGCTACGGCGTCGCTTGCGAGGAAGACGATCCGACCGACGAGGAGACTCTCTACGACCTCCACCGCCGCTTTCTCGCGGCGCTGCCGGAGGCGCATAGAACCTTCCTGGAGGGGCTCGCCCTCAGCTACGCAGAGGGCGACTATTTCTTCGCCCATGCCGGCGTCCGGCCTGGCGTGGCGTTGGAGGCTCAGAGCCCCGAAGACTTGATCTGGATCCGTTATCCCTTCCTGCAGTCGAAGGCCGATTTCGGCAAGGTGATTGTCCATGGCCATACGCCGGACACGGCGCCGGTCGAGCGAGCCAACCGGATCTGCGTCGATACCGGCGCGGTTTACGGGGGCCGGCTCACGGCCCTGGTTCTGGAGGGCAGCGAGCGCCGCTTTCTGCAGGCCTGACGCGGTGTCCCGATACCGGCCCCGCCGCCCGGTCCGGCACGGCACTCTCGCGGATTGGCTTGCCAGCAGGGCGGCTTTGCCTTAGCCAAGCGGCCGGAGTACCTGTCCTTTTTTCGGGATTCTTCTCTCCGCCATGACCGATCTGGCCGCAGAGCTGCAAGCCATTGCCGGCGTCAAGGTGCTGGCGGTCGGCGATGTCATGCTCGACCGCTATCTCACGGGGACCGTCGAGCGGATCTCCCCGGAGGCGCCTATCCCCGTCTTACGCGTTCTCAGGGAGGACACGGCGCTCGGCGGCGCCGGCAACGTTCTGCGCAATCTGGCGGCGCTGGGCGCTGCGCCGCTGTTTTGCGGGGTGATCGGCGACGACGCGCCCGGCCGTGAGGTCCAGCATCTGGTCGGCGAGGCTTTGGACGGCGGCGGTCATCTCATCAAGGACAGAACGGTCGCCACGACAGTCAAGCAGCGCATGCTCGCCGGCGGGCAGCAGCTGCTGCGGGCCGACTGGGACGCCGGCGGCAGGCCGCGCGACGAGACCCTGGAGACCCTTGAAAGCTCCGCGTTGGACCGGCTGGAACAGGCCAAGGCCCTGCTGCTGTCCGACTATGGCAAGGGAGTCCTGGAGAGCGCCGTCGTCGGGCGGTTGATCGCAGCCGCTCGAGCTGCGGGTCTGCCGGTCGTCATCGATCCGAAGGGCCGCGACTACCGCCGCTATGCCGGCGCCGACTTCGTGACGCCGAACCGCCGGGAACTGGCCGAGGCTTCGGGTCTGCCGACGGCCAGCGATGCGGAGGTGGTTGCCGCCGCCACACGGGTGATCGCGGAGGCCGAGGTCGGGGCCGTACTGGCCACCCGCAGCGAGCAGGGTATGACCCTGGTCGTCGGCGACGGTTCCGGATCGGTCGCCGAGGTCGTGCATCTTCCGGCCGAGGCGCAGGAGGTCTTCGATGTCTCCGGCGCCGGCGACACGGTGGTCGCCGCCTTCGGGGCCGGTTTGGCGGCCGGTCTGGCGCCGAAGGCGGCGGCCGGGCTCGCCAACATCGCCGCCGGGATCGTCGTCGCCAAGCGCGGGACAGCCGTGGCCTTTCCCGACGAGTTGCTGCGCGCCGGCCAGAAGGCGCGCCTGCTGGGGGCGGAGGCCAAGATCGCCGACCGCTCCGCCGCCGCCGCGCAGGCCGGAACCTGGCAGGCTCAGGGGCTGACGGTCGGCTTCACGAACGGCTGCTTCGATATTCTGCATCCCGGTCACCTGCACCTGCTCCGCCAGGCGCGCGCCGCCTGCGACCGCCTGATCGTCGGTCTCAACAGCGACGCCTCGGTGCGGCGCTTGAAAGGCGCCGGGCGGCCGGTGCAGGCGGAGGCCGCGCGGGCCGCCGTGCTGGCCTCCCTGGCCGACGTCGACCAGGTGGTGATCTTCGGCGAGGACACGCCCTACGACCTGATCGGCGCGGTCGGGCCGGACCTGCTGGTCAAGGGCGCCGACTACAGCGAGGCCCAGGTGGTCGGGGCCGATCTGGTCAAGGCGCGGGGCGGCAAGGTCCTGTTGGCCGAACTGAAGGACGGCCACTCCACCACCCGAACGCTCGAAAAGCTGGATCGCGGCGAGCCCGGCGGGGAGAGCGGGCGCTGAGCGCGACCGCGCATCTGCTCTTTGCCCTGGCCTGGATCAGCTTCGGACTCTTGCACAGTCTGCTCGCCCATGGCGCCGGGGTTGCCTGGCTCGGACGGCTGCTCGGGCCCGCCGCGCGGCTCGGCTACAACCTTATCGCCGTCCTCCATCTCGGCGCGGTCTTGCTGTTCGGACATTGGCTTGCGGCCGGCAGTTTGCCGTTCGAGCGTGCAGACGGGCTGATCTGGCTACAGTGGGCGGCTGTTGCGGCTGGCCTGCTGATCGGCGGACTCGCACTGCGGGACTACGATCTCGGCCGCTTCGGCGGGCTCTGGTATCTGCGAAACCGTAGCGTCCCTGGCGCTGCGGAAGTGCCTGAGCCGCTGGTCGTCACGGGTCTGCACCGCTACGTCCGCCACCCTCTCTACAGCGCCGCCTTTCTGCTGCTCTGGGGGGTTGTCGACGGCCCGCTCGCCCTGGCCACCGCCGTCTGGGCCTCGGCCTACTTCGTGATCGGCACCTGGTTCGAGGAACGCAAGCTGGTCCGCCTCTACGGCGAGACCTACCGCGCCTATCGCCGCCGGGTACCTGCCTTCCTGCCCTGGAAAGGCCGAGTGAGAATCGAAGGCTTGCGCTAGCTCTTTCTGACCGTAGCCAGCCCAGCTCACCGTGCCGAGCTTCGCCATGAAGCAGGCGCCGCACAGTGGTCTGACGCTGTGCGAGGTCAGCCCGCGCGCGAATAGCTTCATGGATAAGCCTTCGCATCACAGGTGGAGGACCACCGGTATTTTATCCTGTTATAGATATCATTTTATAGTGGTATGATAATCGGATAGGAGTGAGGGTCCGTGGACCAGGAAAACCGCCTCGGTACTTTTCTGAGAGACCGCCGAAAGCGGCTTGATCCGGCAGCCTTCGGATTTTCGGGCAGGCGACGCACTCCTGGGCTCAGACGCGAGGAAGTCGCTCAAAGGGCGAACATCAGTACGACCTGGTATACTTGGCTCGAGCAGGGCCGTGGCGGTGCGCCCTCGCCACAGGTTCTCGAAAGACTTGCCGATGCGCTGATGCTCACGGAGGCCGAACGAGAGCATCTTTTCCTGGTCGGCATCGGACGGCCGCCCAAGGCCTCATCGTCTTCGCAAGAGGGCGTTACGCCGAGGCTCCAAAGATTTCTCGATGCGCTGCCGCTCATTCCCGCAATCATCGTGACGCCGCAATGGGACATCGTCGCCTGGAACGATGCAGCCCGTCTCGCGCTGACCGACTACACCACACTTTCGCGAGATGAACGCAATATCCTTCGGAGAATGTTTCTGGACCCTGAGACACGCGCCGCCCAGTTGGAGTGGGATAGTGTCGCCCGTTTCCTAGTAGCGACATTCCGTGCGGAGACTGCGCGCGCCGGGGAGAATGACCGGGCTATGGAACTGCTGGCTGAGCTCTCCGGTAAGAGCACCGAATTCGCCGCGATGTGGGCCGATAAAGATGTGCGATCGACGGGAGAAGGCGTCAAACGGATTCGGCATCCGGCGGCAGGGCAGATCGCGTTCGAATTCTCTTCCTTCGCGGTCGATGGCCGTCCTGACCTGAAGCTTCTAACCTACACGCCGGCTGAAGAGGTCGACGCGAAGAAAATGAGACGGCTCTGCCAAGATCCGAAACAGAGAGGGCAGGGCCGTCGGGCGTCGTCACGGGCGTAGTGCAATGGTCGGGGTTGCGCTTTGCATCTTTGTCGCAAGCGCAGATCAGAGGAGGCCGTTGGGCCGCAGGCAACTTCGAGTCGCAGAGTGCAGCCAGACATGGTCGCTGGCGCCGTCAATGCGCTTCTGCCAGACGATCCTGGTAATACCTATACCCGTATAACAACTCAACTTTAATGGGATGAGGATCTGAACCAAGCTGCCTGCATTGGTAATGAGGCAGGACGATCAATGAGATTGCTCGCAACCGATGCAACAGGTTTCGTGAGATCGGCGTTCCTGGAGGAACTGCCGTCGCACTGGCTCGACCTCGTCAGCCTCGCGCAGTCTGCTCATGGCGATTCCGTGCACTTCCGCAACGACAGTCGCGGCGCGGGTCAGGACGGCTGCGGCCGGCCATGTCAGATGACTTCTCCCCTTTGCCGCCGTCGACCAGTCCGTATCAAGCGCAACGACAGGCAAGCGCTCCGAATGGGGCACTTGGAACCGTCTCTCCTTTCCGACCTGGGTTCGATGGCGCAGGTCGATGTCGAAGACAGCACAGACGTCTTTGAGCGGCCAACTGGTTGGAGGGGGCGTTCGGCATGACCATTACGATCAACGGACAACCGTACGATCCGCCGGCAGACAAGCGAGTCTCGCTGCTCGATCTCTTGCGCGAACGGTTCGATCTGGTCGGCACGAAAAAAGGTTGCAATCAAGGTGCTTGCGGGGCTTGCACCGTGTTGGTCGATGGGGAGCGTATCCTCGCCTGTCTCGCTCTCGCCGCGCAATACGACGGGCGTTCGGTGACGACGATCGAGGGGCTTGCCAACGGCGAGGATCTGCACCCATTGCAGGCTCTCTTCGTTCAGCATGATGGACTGCAGTGCGGCTACTGCACGCCTGGTCAGATCATGAGTGCCGTGGCTCTCGGCAACGAGTTTTCGCGTGATGCCCCCAGCAGTGTGACGTCGGACCTGGATGGTCCAGCCACACCCAGCCGCGAAGAGATCCGCGAACGGATGAGCGGCAATCTCTGCCGGTGCGGTGCACACAACGGAATGATCGACGCAATCGTCTCCTATCTCTCGGAGCACAGCTGATGACACCCTTCGACTATACGAGGGCGAGTTCCGAACAGGATGCAGTTACCCGAGCGAGAGATGCTGGCGCCAGATATCTGGGCGCGGGTACGAACTTCGTCGATCTGATGCGCGAGGGTGTCGAGACTGCAGACAAGCTGGTGGACGTGACCGGTCTTTCTCGCCGTATCGAGCCGACCGAGGACGGTGGCCTTCTGATAGGCGCCGCAGCCAGCAACACGGCGGTGGCGGAGCATGCCGCTATCCGCTCCCGCTACCCGGCTCTTGCGCGCGCGATCCTGTCCGGTGCTTCAACCCAGATCCGCAACATGGCGACCGTGGGCGGCAACATCCTACAGCGGACGCGCTGCACCTACTTCCTCGATGTCGAGGGCGCGCGTTGCAACAAGCGTCAGCCCGGGCAAGGTTGCGATGCATTGGAGGGGTTCAATCGCGGCCACGGGATTCTCGGCGTCTCGTCGGCCTGCATCGCGACCCATCCGTCCGATATGTGCGTGGCACTTGCGGCGTTCGATGCGGTGGTGCATCTCGTCGGGGAAAATGGACGACGACGCTTGCCCCTGGTCGACCTTCACCGCCTTCCCGGCGACAGGCCGCATCTCGAGACGGTTCTGCAGCCCGGCGAGTTGATCACTGCCGTCGAGCTGCCATCGCAGACCGGCAATATACGGTCTGCCTACCGCAAGGTACGCGACCGGGCGAGCTACGCTTTCGCACTGGTCTCGGTGGCGGCCCTGCTCGAGGTGGCTGAAGGACGCATCGCCAATCTGCGTATCGCGCTTGGCGGTGTGGCGCCAAAGCCGTGGCGCGCCCGCGAGGCCGAGGCGGCGCTGATTGGCGCGGTCCCGGAGCAGAGCGCTTTCGTCGCGGCTGCCGACCTCGCGCTTTCGGAGGCGAGGACGCGTTCCGGCAACGCCTTCAAGCCGGAGCTTGCACGCCGAACGATCGTCGCGGTGCTATCCGACCTCGCCGGGGCTGGGCGATGACCATGCCTGGCAAAGACCACCGCATCTTTCATGGCCGGGGCCCTCACGTATCCCGCCGTAGCGCCCTCGTTGGCTCGGCGGCGACGGCTGCATGTCTTTTCCTCCCAAAGCCCGGCCTTACCGAGTTTCTCCCGAACGCGCCGGCAGGACGCGCTCTCGGGACGGCCTATCCTAGGCGGGACGGTCCCCTGAAGGTACAAGGTGCGGCCCGCTTCGCCGCGGAGCAGCGCTTTCCGGGCATGGTCTATGGCGCACTCGTCTATTCCACCGTCGCCCGTGGAATGATTCGCCGAATCGAAACCGAGACCGCGCGCGCTGCGGCCGGTGTCGTCTTCGTCATGACGCAGGAAAACGCGCCGCGCCTGGCCCCGCCCGAACCTTTCTATGCCTCGCCGACCGGCATGGCCGGCAGTGCCATCCCGGTGATGCAGGACGCCTCGGTTCACTGGAACGGTCAGCCGGTCGCCGTCATCTTGGCCACCACGCAGGAGGAGGCCGACCATGCCGCGCGCCTCGTCCGCGTCGACTACGAAGAGGCGAAGGCGGTCACTCGCTTCGACGACGCGGCCGCGCAGGCACCGATCGCATTCTATGCGGGCCGCGAACTGCAGTACCGCGACGGCGACGCCGAGGCGGTGTTGGCCGAGGCGGAGGTGTCGGTCGATCTCGACTTCACTACGCCACAGCAGACCCACAATCAGATCGAGCCGCACGCCGTCACCGTCGCGTGGCAGGATGGTATCCTGCGGATGCACGACTGCACCCAGGGCGTCGATCTCTCGGCGATCACCATCGCGAAGGTCTTCGGGCTCGACCCCTCCCAAGTCCACCTGACGGCCGAGTTCGTCGGAGGCGGCTTCGGCGGCAAGACGCTCTGGCAGTACCATATCCTCGCCGCGGCTGCCGCGCGCCTCGCAAACAGGCCGGTCCGGATGGCCCTGACGCGCGAGGGCGTCTACCGCATCTGTGGCGGGCGCGCACCGACCCGTCAACGCGTCGCCCTCGCTGCCCGACTGGACGGAGGGCTGACGGCGCTGATCCATAGCGGCACCACCATGAAGATCGCGCAGAACGCCATGACCGAGCCGTTCATGGAGGCTGCTGAGCACCTTTATCGCACGGACACCATGCGTCTCGAGATCCGCGCGGGTGTTCGGGACATGCTGGCCAATACCTTCATGCGCGCACCCGGTGCAGCGGTCGGAACCTTCCCGTTGGAGGTCGCGCTCGACGCCCTGGCTGAGCGGTTGGCGATGGACCCCGTCGAGCTCCGCATCCGAAACGAGCCCGAAGTCGATCCGACGACAGGCAAGGCCTTCTCGCAGCGCGCATTGGTCGAGGCCTTGCGGGAGGGGGCGCGCCGCTTCGGCTGGCAGTCGCGCGCGGGCGAGCGGCTGGGCTGGCGCGAGGGCGAGTGGCTGGTCGGCACCGGCATGGCGACCGCCTACTATCCCTACAAGCGCTTTCCTGGCGGAGCCGCGCGGATCAGGCTCGGTCAGGATGGTCGGGCGCTGGTTGAGCTCGCGGCGCACGACATGGGCATGGGTACGAGCACCGCGACGGCGGCGGTCGCGGCGGATCGGCTGGGCCTTCCTTACGAGGACGTCGAGATCCGATACGGCGACAACCGGCTACCCGGCAGCATGATCGCCGCCGGATCGCAGCAGATGGCTGCCATCGGTGCAGCGCTGACAGCTGTGCGCGACGCATTGGTTGCCGAACTCGCTGCTCTCGTGCCTGCGGGCATGGCCTTGCACGGGCGCCCAGCCGAGGCGATGACGATCCGCGACGGCGCGCTCGTCCTAACCAGCGATCCCGCTGTGAGGATGACTTTGGCCGATTTGCTGGCTGGGGCGGGGAGACGCGAGGTTTCGGCCGAAGCGACCGCGCCGCCGCCGTCGGAAGCGAGAGACTGGTCGATGCACTCAACCGGTGCCGTCTTCGCCGAGGTGCGCGTCAATGCGGTCACGGGTGAACTGCGCGTTCCGCGCATTACGGGCGTGTACGATTGCGGCAGGATCCTCAATCCGACGCTCGCCGCCAGTCAGTTCCGAAGCGGCGTCGTGATGGCACTTGGTATGGCACTCATGGAGGACACCCACTTCGACGAACGCAGCGGGCGGATCGCAAACCCCAGCCTTGCGGCTTACTACATGCCGACCCATCTCGACGTGCCCGAGATCGACGTCGCCTGGACCGGCATTCCGGACCCTGAAGCCCCGTCGAGCGCCCGTGGAATCGGCGAAATCTCCATGACCGGTCTCGCAGCGGCGGTCGCCAACGCGGTGTACGACGCGACCGGCAAGCGCGTTCGCGATCTGCCGATCACACTGGACAAACTCCTTTAGTTTTCGCGCCGAGAGACCAGTCTGACTCGGTGTCCCGTGTTTCGCCGGCGCTTTCTTTTGGGACGACCCATCGGCTCTTGGGTTAGGCCACGTCGTACGCCAAGCCGTCTTGACATCCCAATATCGCTTCGTGCGACGGCAACTCCGTGTGTGACGATCGCCCGCGCGGCTTTCTCGTCCCGGACGGGGCAGGTCGAAACCGGAGACCTGCGTCAGCCTGCCTGACCGTAGCCCGGCTGGCCGTAGAGCAGACGCTTTGCCGCGAGGCGGGCGAAACGCAGGGTCAGTGCCTTGCGCCGCGCAGCCGGCAGCTTACGGTCGCCGGGGTTCCGCAGGATGCGGGCGTCATAGGCGTCGGCGACGATCAGGCCTTGCTCCATCGGCAGGATGTCCTGGGGAAAATCCAGCGGTACGGCGAAGTAGAGGCGTTCGCAGAACTCCAGGTAGTCCGGCCACTTTCGGTCACCGCGAAAGTCGGCGATGCTGGTTTTGATCTCGACGGCCCAGAGCGCGCCGCCTTCGCCGAGTGCCAGCAGGTCCAGACGGCGCCCGTTGGCCAGCGGCACCTCTGGCAGGCTGGCGAAGCCCATGGCGTCGAACAGCCGGGCGACGCCGCGCGTCACCTCCTGGGTCAGGCGGTTCGCGGTAAGCGGCTGATCGCAGTGATCGGTCACGTTTGAAGCCAAGCTGGGCGCAGTCTCGTTTGCTGCGCCGAGGCCGTGGCGTTGCCTACTGGACCGCATCGCCCCGACTCCTGCGCACAAATCCATTCTGGCACAGGGAAGTCCGCTTTTGTGAAGCGCCCGTGGGGCGGCTGTCGTCGTTCGGTTTAGCTAGGCAGCAGTAGCTTGGCCTGACCTTTGATCGCTCGGATCACGTCGTGCACACCTCCGTCGGCGAAGACGTCGATGCCGAGGGCGCATTTGATCCGGTAGAGAACGACGAACAGCAGGACGCTCAGCGCCAGTAGGATGACGCCCTGACCCAATTTCCCGAGCAGACTCGCTCTGCGCCAACGCTCCACCGCCTGATCCATCAGCGGTGCCGCTTCGGCCAACAGCTGTTTCATCCGGTCTTTCCCAGTCGAACCGCGCCGTGCGGCGGTCTTTCGCCGGCAGGCACACGATTCTCTTTGTCAGGCCAAGCCCCACATCCCGAAGTCGAGACTATGGCCGGGTTGGATTACGAAAGTCCAAACTCTCTGGACTTTCGGGCGATTTGATGGAGACCGGCGCGGCGGTCAAACCTTCCATGACGATCGGTGGCGAAGTTCTCGCTAAACGTTTGCCGTGTCGTTCCGAGCTTCTGTGAGGCTCGCCGTCGTCTGAAAGGCAGACCGTATCGCCGCTTTCATCGCAGTCATGGGGGCGCTGCTGCTAACGGCTTTTTGAGCCAGAACCAGTTTCGACGTCGCTGTGGGGGCGAGTCCGAGCTGCGTCCCGACAACCGACAGGCCGGGTTCGAGGGACGAACGCCCGATCAGCCCGATGGCGATGCCGGCTTCGACTGCGGCGATCACGCCCGACACGCTTTGACTGGAATAGACGATCCGGTAGGGCTCGCCCCGCGCGTCCAAGGATGTCAGGGCCGCGTCACGCCACCAGCAGGCATGATCGAACAGGGCGACCGGTGTGGAGCCGACCGCCGCAAAATCCCGGAGGTTCGACGACACCCAGCAGGTTGGATCCTCGAACAGGACTTCCTCGTCGGAGGTGGGGTGTTCGACCTCGTAGACCGCCAAGTCCAGCTCGCCCCGTTCCAAGGCGGCGGGGAATCCGGTGCTCAGAGCGCAGGTCACATCCAGCTCGACCTGCGGGTGCAGGCGTACGAAGGCGGCGACGATCCGGGAAAGCCTCGCACGACCATGATCGTCGGGTATTCCGAGCCGCAACCTCCCGCTGACAGCCTCTCGCAAGAGGTCATGAAGCGCCGCGTCCAAGCGGGCGGTGACCTCCTGTGCGATCGGCAGCAACCGCCGACCCGTCTCGGTTAGGGCCACGCCGCGCCCGTGCCGCTTGAAGACCGCCTGTCCGAGGACGGCTTCCAGTCGTTTGATCTGCAGAGACGTCGCCGACTGGGATCTATGGATCAGGGTCGCCCCGGTCGTGACGCTGCCCGCTTCCGCAACGGACAGGAAGGTTCGCAACAGCTCGCTGTCCAGACTTTCCATTCGAAAATCCGATATCAGAAATTTAAACCATTCGTTTCATATATGTCTTCGTCCCGGCTAGGCTGCAAGGGTGGAGGAGGCGCCCATGATCGATGTTGCAGCTGCCCGAAAGCGCCCGCGCGGAACCGCGATCCTTTGGGGATCGGGTCTGGTCCTGCTTGGTCTGATGGCGGCCGTCTGGCCGGGTCATGCGGTCGAGGCGGCGGTTTTCGTTCTCTCCGGTCTGGTCGTCGTCGCGCCCATCGTCGTTCCGGGCATTCTGCTGGCCGCCTGGATCATCGCAAGCCGCGCGGACGCCCATATCGCCCGGGCTTTCGAGGGGCGAACCCTGAGAGCGGTGCTGGCGGCGTCCCTGATCGGCGCCGTCACGCCGGTTTGCGGCGTCACCGTCCTGCCGCTGATGGCCGGGCTGCTGGCTGCGGGCGTGCCGCTCGCGCCGATCATGGCGTTCTGGCTGTCTTCGCCGATCACCGATCCCGCCATGCTGGCGACGACGGCGGCGACGCTCGGCCTGGCCTTTGCCGGCGGCAAAACCGCCGCGGCGGTCGGCATCGGGGTTTTCGGCGGCGGGGCGACGGCCCTGGTTGCCGCGCGGCCCTGGGCGCGTGCTCCACTGCGCGACCGGGGCTTGGCCTGTCAACTGAGTGCACTCCGCTGCGCAGAGGATCGGCCTTTCCATCCCTGGGTCTGGAAGACGGCGGACGGTCGGCGGTCCTTTGTCAGGCAGTCCGGGGCCACCGCCAGGTTGATCCTGCTCTGCCTGATCCCCGCCTTTGCCGCCGAATACGCCCTGAACGCGGCGCTCACGCCCGGGTCGCTCGCGGCTTACGTCGGGGCCGATCAGTGGTGGGCGATACCTGGGGCGGTCTTCGTCGGCGCCCCCGCCTATATCGACGGCTACGCGGCCCTACCGCTGACCAGGGGCCTGATCGACAAGGGAATGTCGCAGGGCGCGGCGATGGCCTTCCTGGTCTCCGGCGGTGTCGTCAGCATCTGGGGCGCGCTGGCCATCGCCCCGCTTCTCAAGCTGAAACCCTTCCTGCTTTACTTGGCTCTCGCCATTCTGGGGTCCCTCGCGGCGGGGTACCTATTCGAATGGCTCGTCTAGCAGGTCGAAGCGGCCCAAACCTCGGTACTGACCGATGAGATTTGCGTTCGGCGCGTAGCGGCACTCCATTGGAAAGGATGGCTCCGAGACCCCGCTGTCCCGCTTGCCTCAAGCGGCAGAGCCGACTTCCTCGATCGACACTTCATCCGGGTAGAACGCAACGCGTCCATTGATGACTTTGGCGAAGTCGAACGCCGCCTGATAGGTCCAGGCAATCGGCGCGCCGGTCGCGTCTACGGAGAAATAGCTGGCGTCGCCCTTGAGCGGGCAATGGCTTGACTTGCCCTCGATTGGCGACAGCGGTGCGATGACGTCTTCTTTCGGGAGATAGAGAACTGGATCCAGCATGTCCTTGGCCATCTCCGTGATCCGCAAGGCATTGCTGCTTTCTGCGATCAGCGCGCCGCCGCGGCGAACCCTGACGATCCGGGAGACCGGCTTGGCGCGCATGAAATGTCTTGGTTCGGCAGGATTGTGAATGGTCTCAGTCGCCATGGTGACTTCGGGATGTGACATGCGATCCTCCGATAAGTTGAGAAGCCATGCTGCAGGAAAACGATGTCTCCGTCGCTAACCCAGTCGTATCCGGCGACGGTTTGCCCATCGACTGTGATCCGATGCCAGGCGAGATCCTCTAGTGGCCGCTGGCCTCGGGCGGTCTGTTGCTCCGATCGCGGCAATTAGGATCGGACAAAGACTTGCGGATAAGGGGTGGCGAGAGCGTCCGGGACGTACATAGCCCTGCTGCACCGGTCCGTGAAGAGCGGTTCTGGCTTCGATCCGGGTGCTGAAGGGGCAACGCGCCGACAGCCAGCGCGCGTGTCCGGGTAGGACCGAACCAAGCCGACAGTCGATAGGATCAGTGACCGATGGGAATAAGTGGCGCGCCCGGGAAGATTCGAACTCCCGACCTCTTCCTCCGGAGGGAAGCGCTCTATCCAGCTGAGCTACGGGCGCAGGCGCTAAGCGGAGCGATCACCGCGAAACGCAGCGCATAGGTAGACTGAACCCGACGTTCTGTCGAGAGGTTGGATTGGGCGCTTCGGCCGGGTGACTTGGCCGGGACCTTCCGCCACGAAAGCGGACCTAAGTGTCGCCCCCGCGCCATTTCCCCCGCGAGGTTGCGGTCCTGTGAAACTTTTAGCCTGTGGATACTTTTCGTTTGCGGCTCTCTTGCGCGACGCGAGAGGCGTTTGGCAGCCTAAATGTGGTAGGTGCCACGGAATACTTACCGGATATCTCGTTGTTACCACGAGATCTAGGTAAGTCGTCGCGCCCTGCTACCGTCGGCGAGCGTCGGCGGTGCGGCAACTTGGGAGATCGCTTCGCCATGGACCTCACGGCACAGGAAGCCTTCGTCACCAACAATCCCCTCGATCTGCTGGAAGAACTGGTCAACGCCAACGACTGGGCGCACGACCGGTCCAGCGATCAGGAGATGATCGTTCAGGTTCAGGGACAGTGGACTGACTATCATCTCTGCGTGATTTGGCAGCCGGACAGCGGCGCCATGTACTTTTCCTGCCAACTGGACGTGAAGGTGCAGGACACCCGCCGTGCCGCCGTGCTGGAACTGCTGGCCGCTGCGAACGAGCGGCTCTGGCTGGGGCATTTCGACTTCACCGGGGAAGAGGGCCTGCTGCTGTTCCGCCACACGATTCCGCTGCGCGGGGTTTCGGGGGTTTCCGTCGAGCAACTTGAGGACATGATGGACACCGCCGTCGGCGAATGCGAGCGCTTGTTCCCGGCCCTGCAGCTGGTGATCTGGGGCGGCCAGAAGGTCGAAGAGGCTATGGCCGCCGCCATGATGGAGACCGTCGGCGAGGCTTGACCCTGTCGAACGGTCGGCCAGGGCCTTAGTCTGTTCGCCTGTCTAGCCTGGTTTTTGTACCTGGCCCGGTTTTCGTATCTGGAGTGTTCGCGATGTCCCTCGAAGGACCGCTCTTGCTGCTTGGCTGCGGCAAGATGGGCGGTGCCTTGCTGGCCGGCTGGCTCGACCGGAACCTGCCCGCTGCGCAGGTCACGGTGATCGAGCCCCAGGCCGCGGCCGTCGCCGATTTCACGGCGCGCGGTGTGGTCCATGTCGGCGCCGTCGAGCAGGTGCCGGGCGACCTTCGGCCGAAGGTCGTGTTGCTGGCCGTGAAGCCGCAGATGATGGACGGGGCTTTGCCGCCGCTCGCCCGGCTGGTTGGGCCGGAGACCGTTTTCCTCTCCATCGCCGCCGGCAAGACGGTGGATAGCTTGACCGCCCTGCTGACGCCGGAGGCGGCGGTGGTGCGCGCCATGCCGAACACGCCCGCCGCCGTCGGCCGGGGCATGTCCGTGCTTTACGCCAACGCGCGGGTCGACGCGCGGCAGCGCGCACTCTGTGCCGAGTTGATGGCGGCGGCTGGGGAGACCGCCTGGATCGAGGACGAGGCCCTGATGGACCCCGTCACCGCCCTGTCCGGCGGCGGGCCCGCCTACGTCTTTCTGCTGATCGAAGCGCTCGCCAAGGCGGGAATCGCTTCGGGGCTGCCCGCCGAGCTGGCGGAGCGTCTGGCGCGGGTCACGGTTGCCGGCTCGGGGGAACTGGTCCATCGCTCCGACCTGCCGCCGGCGACGCTGCGGGAGAACGTCACCAGTCCCGGCGGTACCACCCTGGAGGCGCTGAAGGTGCTGATGGCGGAGGACGGGCTGCAGCCCCTGATGACCAAGGCTATCGCGGCCGCCGCCCGGCGCAGCCGTGAGTTGGCGGAGTAGTCGCCGGACCATGACCCTGAAAGCCGCCGCCGCGCGCGTTCAGGCCGCCCTCTCCGCCGCCGGCCTGGAGGCGGAGGTTCGGGAATTTCCTGACTCCACCCGCACGGCGGAGGAGGCTGCGGCGGCCATCGGCTGCGCTGTCGCCCAGATCGCCAAGTCGCTGATCTTCAGGGGCGCGACCAGCGGCCGTCCGGTTCTGGTCGTAGCGAGCGGCGCCAACCGGGTTGCGGAAGGCAAGGTGGCGGCGCTGGTCGGCGAGGCCTTGGAAAAGGCCGATGCCGCCTTCGTGCGGGCGATGACGGGCTATGCCATCGGCGGTGTTCCGCCGGTCGGCCACGAGGTGCCGCCGGTCACCGTGATCGACGAAGAGCTCTTGCAGCTCGATGAGATCTGGGCGGCTGCCGGCACCCCAAACGCGGTCTTCGCTTTGACGCCCACCGACCTGGCGACGCTGACCGGCGGCTTGGTGGGGGGCATCAAGAGGGGTGGGAGCGCCTGACCTTCCGCCCTAAGTTTCCAGCGGTCCTACCGATGAAGCGACAGAGTCTGTGAGGCAAGGTCATGGCTGAAGCCAAGAAAACCGCAAAATCCAGCGCCGGAAAGAGCAGCGGCAAGGCGCGTGGAGCGAAGACCTCCACCGCCAAGGGCACCGCCAAGAAGCGCGCCCCAGTGAAGGCTGCGCCGCCACGCGACATCGCTGGGGACACGCTGGATGCGGCACTCGCTCTGGCGGCGACGCGCAGCTGGGCCGACATCGCCCTGGCGGAGATCGCGGAGGAGGCCGGGCTGAAACTCTCGGAAATTTACGCGGTCTTCCCGACTAAGGGCGCGATCCTGGCCGCCTTCTCCCGCCGCATCGACGGACTGGTGCTGGCCGAGGATCTGGAGGGGCTGGAGGACAGTCCGGCGCGCGACCGTCTGTTCGACGTGATGATGCGCCGCTTCGACGAGTTGGAGCCCTACCGCGAGGCCGTCGGCAACATCCTCGCCGACCTCTGGTCCGATCCGGTCTCGGCGCTGGGTGGCCTGCCGCAGCTCTCCCGCTCCATGGGCTGGATGCTGGAGGCGGCCAGCGTGTCGACCGAAGGCTGGCGCGGCCTGCTTCGTGTGCAGGGCCTTGTGGGGATCTATCTGGCGACTCTGCGGATCTGGTTGCGCGACGACAGTGCCGACAAGTCGAAGACCATGGCCCAGCTCGACGCCTACCTTCGGCGCATCGAAACGCTGTCCGAACGTTTCGGCCGCCGGGACTTCTCACAGGACGCCGCCTGAGGTCTCAAAAAAGAAAGGGGGGCTGAGCCCCCCTTTCCCAAACATGACCGGGGCGCGGCGACCGCCGCCGCGCCCCGGAGGTTCCGACCGACTACTCCGCCGCGACGCGATCCTCGGCCATGAGGTTGCGCAGCACGTAGTGCAGGATGCCGCCGTTGCGGTAGTAGGCCAGCTCGTCGGCGGTATCGATCCGGCAGAGCAGGGTGATCTCCTCGCTGCTGCCGTTCGGGCGATGGATGGTGCAGGGCACCTCGACGCGCGGAGCTAGATTTTCCGCCAGGCCCTGCAGGTCGAAGGTCTCTTCCCCCGTCAGCTTCAGCGACTGGCGGGTGGCGCCGTCCTGGAACTGCAGGGGCAGCACGCCCATGCCGACCAGGTTCGAGCGGTGGATGCGCTCGAAGGATTCGGCGATCACCGCCTTCACACCCAGCAGGCGGGTGCCCTTGGCCGCCCAGTCACGCGAGGAGCCGGTGCCGTACTCCTTGCCGGCGATCACCACCAGCGGCACGCCCTCGTCCTGGTACTTCATGGCGGCGTCGTAGATCGCCATGGTCTCGCCGCCGGGCAGATACCTGGTGAAGCCGCCCTCGACGCCCGGCACCATCTCGTTGCGGATGCGGATATTGGCGAAGGTGCCCCGCATCATGATGCGGTGATTGCCCCGGCGCGCGCCGTAGGAGTTGAAGTCCCGCTGCGCCACCTGATGCTCCAGCAGGTGGGTGCCCGCCGGGCTCTCGCGCTTGATCGCACCGGCCGGCGAGATGTGGTCCGTGGTCACCGAGTCGCCCAGCACGGCCAGCACGCGGGCGCCCGAAACATCTTCGATGGGCGACGGCTCGGGCGTGACATCGTCGAAGAAGGGCGGGTAGGCCACGTAGGTCGATCCCAAGCTCCAGGAGAAGGTGTCGCCCTCGGTCGTCTTGATCTGCTGCCACTCCTCCGGCCCCTTGAAGACGTCGGCGTAACGCCCCCGGAACATCTCCGGCGTCAGGCTGGAGAGCAGCAGTTCCTGGATCTCGTGGTTGGTTGGCCAGACGTCCTTCAAATAGACCGGCTTGCCGTCCTTGCCCTCGCCGAGGGGGTCGTTGAAGAGGTCGACCTTGAGCGAGCCGGCCAGAGCGTAGGCGACCACCAGCGGCGGCGAGGCCAGGTAGTTGGCCTTGCAGTGCGGGTTGATCCGGCCCTCGAAGTTGCGGTTGCCCGACAGCACCGAGCAGACCAGCAGGTCGCCCTCCTCGACCGCCTTGGCGATCGGATCGGGCAGCGGGCCAGAGTTGCCGATGCAGGTGGTGCAGCCGTAGCCGACCAGGTCGAAGCCCAGCGCGTCGAGGTGCGTTTGCAGGCCCGAGGCTTCCAGGTAGTCGGTCACCACCTGGGAGCCGGGCGCCAGCGAGGTCTTGACCCAGGGCTTCACGTTCAGGCCCAGCTCGTGCGCCTTCTTGGCGACCAGGCCGGCCGCGACCATGACGCTGGGGTTGGAGGTGTTGGTGCAGGAGGTGATGGCTGCGATGACCACGTCGCCGTGGTTCAACTCGTAGTCGCTGCCCTCGACTGGGACTCCCTTATCCGTGGACGCGGCGGCATCGCCGGTCAGTTCCGTCCCGAGGTGGCTTGCGAAGGCGCTGGCGGCGGTCGAGAGCGGCACGCGGTCTTGCGGACGCTTCGGACCGGCCAGGGAGGGCTCGACGCTGGAGAGGTTCAGTTCCAAGCTGTCGGTGAAGACCGGATCGGGGCGGCTTTCGTCCAGCCACATTCCCTGGGCCTTGGCGTAGGCCTCGACCAGCGCCACCCGCTCCGGGTCGCGGCCGGTGAACTCCAGATAGCGCAGCGTCTCCTGGTCGATCGGGAAGATCGCGCAGGTGCTGCCGAACTCCGGCGACATGTTGCCGAGGGTCGCGCGGTCGGCCAGGGTCAGGTGCTTCAGGCCGTCGCCGTAGAATTCGACGAACTTTCCGACCACGCCTTTCTTGCGCAGCATCTCGGTCACGGTCAGCACCAGATCGGTGGCGGTGGTGCCTTCCTTCAACTCTCCGGTCAGCTTCATGCCGATGACCTCGGGGATCAGCATGGAGACCGGCTGGCCGAGCATCGCCGCCTCGGCCTCGATGCCGCCGACGCCCCAGCCCAGGACCGACAGGCCGTTGACCATGGTGGTGTGGCTGTCGGTGCCGACCAGCGTGTCGGGGTAAGCGACGGTCTTGCCGTCGACCTCGGTCGTCCAGACCACCTGGGCCAGATACTCCAGGTTGACCTGGTGGCAGATGCCGGTGCCCGGCGGCACCACCCGGAAGTTCTGGAAGGCACCCTGGCCCCAGCGCAGGAATTCGTAGCGTTCGCCGTTGCGCTGGAACTCCAGGTCGACGTTCTTGGCGAAGGAGTCGGGGCCGCCGAAGGTGTCGACCATGACGGAATGGTCGATCACCAGATCGACCGGGCTCAGCGGATTGATCTTCTCCGGATTGCCGCCCAGCTTGGTCATGGCCTCGCGCATGGCGGCCAGGTCGACGACAGCCGGCACGCCGGTGAAGTCCTGCATCAGGACGCGCGCCGGGCGGTAGGCGATCTCCTTGTCGCTCTTGCGGTCGGCGACCCACTGGGCCAGGGCCTTGACGTCGTCGACGGTGACGCTCTGGCCGTCCTCGTAGCGCAGCAGGTTTTCCAGTAGCACCTTCAGGGAGAAGGGCAGGCGGCCGATATCGCCGATCTGCGCTTCCGCCTCCGCCAGGCTGTAGTAGTCGTAGCTCTTGCCCCCGACCGTCAGCTGACGGCGGGTGTTCAGACTGTCCTTCCCGAGTTTCACGGCTTTCGATCTCCCAATCGCTTATCCGGCGCCTCTTGGGGGCGGTCAGGCCCCGGGGCGCATATGCAGACAGGCCGATGGCGGACGCCCCGCTGCCGGCTTGCGGTCGGACCTCGCCAGTGAGGGAGGGCGAACCGCCTGTGCCGTGCGGAGCGCCCCGCGACCGGTAGCGACCATGTACGCGGGAAACCGCTCATTCGAACGTGCCGCTAATGTATGGATTCCCGCCCGTCTGTCCAGACGGCGATGCGTCGCGCCAGCTATGAAGCGTCGTGCTGGCTATCGCGCCAGCAGCGCGTGCTCCGCGAGGAAGTCCTGGATCGCGCTCAACACCCAGTCGCGCTGCTCGCGGTGGGGGGTGTGGCCGCAGTCGGGCAGCAGCAGGGGGTCGGCCGGGCCGGCGACGCCGGCGCAGATCCGGGCGACCTGCTCCGGGCTGCCGTAGTGGTCGCCGACGCCTTGGATGGCCAGGACGGGGCAGGTCACGTCGGCCAGCTCCGCCTCCGTCGACCAGTCGCGGTAGGCGGGGTCGAGCCAGGTGTCGGCCCAGGCGCGGACCAGGTCCTCCGTCTTGTCGCCGTGATAGCGCTCCAGGCCGCTCAGTTCGCCGCGTTGCCAGGCGGCCTCGGCCTCGCGGATGCCCTTGAGCGAAATCTCCTCGATGAAGACGTGAGCCGCCTCGCTGACCACGGCCGCGACCCGTTGGGGCAGGAGGGCGGCGGCCAGCAGGGCGATGGTGCCGCCGTCGGAGTGGCCGATCAGGATCGCGCGCTCGATGCCGCAGGCGTCGAGCAGGGCCGGCAGTACCTTGGCGGCCTCGGTCCTATGATAGTCCGGCGGACGCGGCAGAGTGAGCGCGTCCGACCCGCCGTGACCTTGCCGGTCGTAGACTAGCGCGGGCAGGCCGGTGGCGGCGACCAGGGCGTCCGGAACGTCCCGCCATTGCCCGATCGATCCCAGCGCCTCGTGCAGGAACACGAGGGCCGGGCGATCCGCGTTATCGTCGGCAGACCCGCCTGTCGGCGTCAGACGGCGGATGGCGAGCTTCGTTCCGGCGACGCGTAACTCGCCGGTCGCGGCGCTGACCCTCGGGCCGGTCGCTTGCATCGCCGTCATGGTTCAGGAGTCATGATTGGGGTGTCACCCTTGGGGCCTTGACGCTATCCGACCTTTTCGCCTTTAGTGCTAACGACCGCCTTGTCGGTACGTAAAGTAGAAAGAAAACGCATAGCTCGGGAGGTTCGGGTCAACGCGGTCGGAGGGTCGGGAGTCGCCAAGGCTTTCAGGCACCTACCGAAGGGTCAAGAAGCCGCGGGACTCGGAAAGAGCGCAGTTCGGGAGACGGCAAGGGGATGAGGGAGCAAGAGGCTCCGCCCTCCAACGCCTGGAGTCCGACCGGCGCCTTTCAGGTCTCCCCAGCTCGGAGGCCAGGATGAGCGCTGAGCTAGACACCTTTCCCAAGCTGCTGCTGCATCACGCCGAGGTTCGCCCCGACGCGCCCGCCATGCGCGAGAAAGACTATGGCATCTGGCTGACCAACACCTGGAGGGAAGCCCGCGAGGAGATCGAGGCCCTGGCCTGCGGTCTGCATCAGCGCGGCTTCCGGCGTGGCGACCGCATGGCGATCGTCGGCGACAACCGCCCGCGCCTCTATTGGTCGATGTGCGCCGTACAGGCCCTGGGTGGGGTGCCGGTGCCGCTCTACCAGGACTCCGTAGCCGCCGAGATGGCCTACGTTCTGGATCATGCCGAGGTCGGCTTCGCGCTGGTCGAGGATCAGGAACAGGTCGACAAGCTGCTGGAGGTGATGGAGCGCACGGCCACCCTCAAGCAGATCGTCTACGACGACGAGCGCGGCCTGCGGAACTACACCCAGGACTTCCTGCACCACTACGATTCCCTGCTGGCCGAAGGACGCGACTTTGCCCGCCGCCATCCGCAGTTCTTCGTCGAGGAAGCTCGGAAGTCCAAGGGCTCCGACGTCTCGATCATGGCCTACACCTCCGGCACCACGGGCAATCCGAAGGGCGTGGTCCTGTCCTTCGACAACGTGCTGCAATCGGCCCGCAACGGCGCGGAGTTCGAGGGGCTGACCGACAAGGAGGACATGCTGGCCTACCTGCCCATGGCCTGGGTCGGCGACCACATCTTCTCCTACGCGCAGAGCTACGCCGCCGGCTTCTGCGTCTCCTGCCCCGAATCCGGCGCCACGGTGATGCACGATCTGCGCGAGCTGGGGCCGACCTACTTCTTCGCACCGCCGCGCATCTTCGAGAACATCCTGACCACCGTGATGATCCGGATGGAGGACGCCAGCGGCCTGAAGCGCAAGCTGTTCCACTACTTCATGGGCGTTGCGAAGCGGGCCGGCATCAAGATCCTGAACAAGCAGCCGGTGCCCCTGGGCGACCGTCTGCTCTACGGTCTCGGCGAGCTGCTGATCTACGGGCCGCTAAAGAACACCCTGGGTCTGACCCGCGTGCGTCTGGCCTACACCGCCGGCGAGGCCATCGGCCCCGACATCTTCGACTTCTACCGCTCGCTGGGCGTGAACCTGAAGCAGCTCTACGGATCGACCGAGGCCAGCGTCTTCGTCACCATCCAGCCGAACGGCGAGATCTATGCCGACACGGTCGGCAAGCCGGCGCCGGGCGTCGACGTGAAGATCGCCGAGGACGGCGAGGTGATGTTCCGAGGACCCGGCGTCTTTCTGGAGTACTACAAGAACGCCGAGGCGACGGCTGAGACCAAGACGCCCGACGGCTGGGTCCACACCGGAGACGCCGGCTTCTTCGACGACCGCGGACATCTGCGGATCATCGACCGCGCCAAGGACGTGGGCCGCATGACTGAGGGCAAGATCTTCGCGCCCAAGTATCTGGAGAACAAACTCAAGTTCTTCCCGAACATCAAGGAGGCGGTGACCTTCGGCGATGGGCGCGACTACGCCACGGCCTTCATCAACATCGATCTGACGGCGCTGGGAAGCTGGGCCGAACGCAACAACATTGCCTACGCCAGCTACATCGAGCTGTCGCAGCACCCGCAGGTACGCGACATCATCCGCGCCCATGTGGAATCGGTGAACCGCGACCTCTCCGGCGATAGCCATCTGGGCCATACCCAGATCCGCCGGTTTCTGATCCTCCATAAGGAGCTGGATCCCGACGACGGGGAGATGACCCGTACCCGCAAGGTGCGCCGCCGCATCATCGCCGAGAAGTTCGGCGCCCTGATCGATGCGCTCTACAGCGGCCAGGACGAGGTCTTCGCCTCAACCGAGGTGACCTTCGAGGATGGCCGCAAGGGCAAGATCGAGGCCAACCTCAAGGTCCTGGAGGCCGAAACCTACCCGGTCGCCGCCGCGTCGAGCCCGCAGAAGGCCGCCGCCGAGTAGCGCCCGGACGTCACCGAACCTCCTCTCCCCTCAAGCTGGACGCCGCCTGCCCATGCCAGACGCTTCGCAAGCCGCAGCCTCCCAAAGCGCCACGACTGCACAGGCCCCGGAAACCCTGCCTCCGGCTCCGGAGCGGGTCTTCTCCGAAACCCTGCTGACGGTCAACAACATCACCCTGCGCTTCGGCGGCGTGAAGGCGCTGACCGACATCTCCTTCGACATCAAGAAGGGCGAGATCCGCGCGATCATCGGTCCGAACGGCGCCGGCAAGTCGTCCATGCTGAACGTGATCAACGGCTTCTACACGCCGCAGGAAGGCTCGATCGTCTACCGAGGGCGCGAACGCAAGGCCATGCGCCCGCACGAGGCGGCCAGCACCGGCATCGCCCGCACCTTCCAGAACATCGCGCTCTTCAAGGGCATGTCGACGCTGGACAACATCATGACCGGGCGCCTGCTCAAGATGAAATCCAACATCTTCCTGCAGGCGCTCTACTGGGGGCCGAACCAGCGCGAGGAGAGCGAGCACCGCGCTTTCTGCGAGCGGATCATCGACTTCCTGGAAATTCAGGCGATCCGCAAGACGCCGGTGGGCCGTCTGCCCTACGGCCTGCAGAAGCGCGTCGAGCTGGCCCGCGCCCTGGCGATGGAGCCGGAGCTGCTGCTGCTGGACGAGCCGATGGCCGGCATGAACGTCGAGGAGAAGGAGGACATGTGCCGCTTCATTCTCGACGTCAACGACGAGTTCGGCACGACCATCGCGCTGATCGAGCACGACATGGGCGTGGTCATGGACATCTCGGACCGGGTGGTGGTGCTGGATTACGGCCGCAAACTGGCCGACGGAACACCCGATGAGGTGCGCGGCAATCAGGCCGTGATCGACGCCTACCTGGGCGTCAGTCACTAGGTGGGGGCAGGCCGCGGCGACCGGCGGTCGCTGCTGGCCGAGAGGACGTAAGAGCAGAGCATGAACCTTCGAGCGATCGCCATCTGGGCCGTGTCCGTCCCGGTCATCATCGCCGCCCTAGGCTTCTTTCATCAGGGGCTGGCGGCTGCAGGACTGATCAACTTCTTCACCTGGACCTTCTACTTCGAGGTCATTCTCAACGGCCTGCTGCAGGGCGTGATGTACTCGCTCGTGGCCCTCGGCTTCGTGTTGATCTTCAAGGCCTCGGGCATCTTCAACTTCGCCCAGGGCTCCTTCGTTCTCTTCGGTGCGCTGACTATGGTCGGCCTGATGGAGATGGGCCTGCATTGGATCATCGCCTTCGTGCTGACCGCCGGCGTCATGGTGCTGGTGGCCATTGCCGTGGAGCGCGTGGTGCTGCGCCCGCTGGTCAACCAGCCGCATATCATCCTCTTCATGGCGACCATCGGTATCTTCTACTTCATGGACGGCTTCGGGCAGACGCTCTGGGGCTCGGACGTCAAGGTGCTCGACATCGGCATCCCGAAGGACCCGATCTTCCTGCTGCCCGGCGTCTTCGACGGAGGGCTGCTGGTCAATTCCTTCGACGTGATCGCAGCGCTCTGCGCGGCGCTGCTGGTCGCGGTGCTGGCCGTGTTCTTCCAGTACACCCGCACGGGCCGGGCGCTGCGCGCGGTGGCCGACGATCACCAGGCGGCGCTCTCCGTCGGCATTCCGCTCAAGACCATTTGGGCCATCGTCTGGTCGGTCGCCGGAATCGTGGCGCTGGTCGCCGGCATCATGTGGGGCGGCAAGCTGGGGGTGCAGTTCACCCTCGCACTGATCGCGCTGAAGGCGCTGCCGGTCCTGATCCTCGGCGGTTTCACCTCGATCCCCGGCGCCATCATCGGCGGTCTGATCATCGGCGCCGGCGAGCAGGTCGCCGAGAATTTCATCGGCTCCGCCATCGGCGGCGCCATCCAGGACTGGTTCGCCTACATGCTCGCCATGGTCTTCCTGCTGTTCCGGCCGCAGGGACTCTTCGGCGAAAAGATCATCGAGAGGGTTTAGACCGCCATGCTTTACCGTGAAGCCGGCCAGTTCAAGACGAGCTACGCTGCGGACCAATCCCTCTTCCCGATCGCGCAGGACAAGTGGGGCATCCTGCTGCTGCTGGCCTTCGCGGTCTTCGGGGTGCCGCTGATCGCCAACGAGTACATGCTCAACTCGATCCTGGTGCCCTTCCTGGTCTTCTCCCTGGCGGCGATCGGGCTGAACATCCTGACGGGTTACTGCGGTCAGCTCTCCCTCGGCACCGGCGGTTTCATGGCCTGCGGCGCCTTCTTCGCCTACAAGCTGACCATCGCCTTCCCCGAGATCCACATCGTCGTGATCTTCCTGCTCTCGGGCCTGGGTACCGCCTTCGTCGGCATCCTCTTCGGCATCCCCTCGCTGCGGATCAAGGGGTTCTATCTGGCGGTCGCCACGCTGGCCGCGCAGTTCTTCCTGGTCTGGATGTTCAACAAGTTCGGCTGGTGGACCAACTACAGCCCCTCCGGCGTGATCTCCGCGCCGCCGCGCGAGGTCGTCCCCGGCGTGGTGGTGACCGGCACCTCCGGAACGCCCGAGGCCAAGTACCTCTTCCTGCTGGTCTTCGTGGCCCTGCTGGCGCTGCTGGCCAAGAACCTGGTGCGCAGCCGGATCGGCCGGACCTGGATGGCGATCCGCGACATGGACATCGCGGCGGAGATCATCGGCATCCGCCCGATGTTCGCCAAGCTCTCGGCCTTCGCCGTCAGCTCTTTCTTCATCGGCATCTCGGGCGCGCTCTGGGCCTTCTGCTACACCGGTTCGGTTGAGGCCCTGGCCTTCGAGATCAACCGATCCTTCCAGGTGCTCTTCATGATCATCATCGGGGGGCTCGGTTCGATCCTGGGCTCCTTCCTGGGCGCGGCCTTCATCGTGCTGCTGCCGCTGGCGCTCAGCAACGGCATGCTGGCGATCGACCCGACCATCTCCGTCGCGCTGGTGGCGCACATCGAGTTCATGATCTTCGGCGCGCTGATCGTCTTCTTCCTGATCGTCGAGCCGCACGGTCTGGCCAGACTTTGGAACCTTGCCAAGGAGAAGCTGAGACTCTGGCCGTTCCCCTACTGATGCAAGGGGTTTGCGGCGTAGCGGGCACCCCTTCAAGCTGTTAGCCTGTTTTTCAGGTCCCCGGCTGCGAAACGGCCTGGGGGGATCCAAAACCAAAGACGAACCAAACTCCAGGGAGGCAATTGAGATGCGGTTCAAGTCCCTTTGTATCGCCGCTGCAGGTGCGGCGCTTCTGACCACGGCGGCGGCTCTGCCGACACCCGCCGAGGCGCAGGAGCAGTACATCCCCTTGCTGGTCTACAAGTCCGGCCCATACGCCCCGAACGGCATTCCCATCGCCCAGGGCTGGGAGGACTATCTGACCCTGATCAACGAGCGCGACGGCGGTGTCGGCGGCGTGAAGCTGATCTGGGAAGAGTGCGACACCGGCTACAACAACGACCGCGGCGTGGAGTGCTACGAGCGCCTGAAGCGGGACACCGCAGCCGGCGTGCAGCCTCTTTCGACCGGCATCACCTACGCGCTGATCGACCGGGCGACGCAGGACAAAATCCCGCTCTTCACCTCCGGCTACGGCCGCACCTCGGCCGCCTACGGCCCGGTCTTCCCTTACGTCTTCAGCGCCCCGCTGACCTACTGGTCGGGGGCCGACGTCATCACCCAGTACATCGCCGACCAGGAAGGCGGCAGCCTGGAGGGCAAGAGGATCGCGCTGGTCTATCATGACAGCGCCTACGGCAAGGAGCCGATCGCCACGCTTGAGCGACTGGCGGAGGAAGAGGGCTTCGAGCTGTTCCTCTTCCCCGTCGCCCATCCTGGGCTTGAGCAGAAGGCGACCTGGCTGCAGATCGGCCGTCAGGTCCGTCCTGACTGGGTCGCCATGTGGGGCTGGGGCGTAATGAACTCGACCGCCGTGAAGGAAGCGGCCGCCGTCGGCTATCCGATGGACCGCTTCATCGGCATCTGGTGGTCCGGGTCCGAGCCCGACGTGATCCCTGCCGGCGCCGACGCCACGGGCTACAAGGCCCTGAGCTTCCACGCGCCTGGCGAGGACTACGTGGTGCTGCAGGACATCGTCGAGCATGTCTACGGCGGCGACGCCGAAGCGGCCCGCGACGCCGCCTGGGGGCAGGTCCTCTACAACCGCGGTGTCTTCCTGATGGCCATGCAGGTCGAGGCCATTCGCGCGGCCCAGGCCATCCACGGCGAGGGCCAGACCCTGACCGGCGAGCAGATCCGCGACGGCTGGGAGTCTCTGACTCTGACCGAGGAGACGCTGGCGTCGCTGGGCATGGACGGCTTCACCAAGCCGGTTGCGATCACCTGCGAGGACCACGAGGGTGGCGGCCAGGCCTTCGTCCAGCAGTGGGACGGCGAGAGCTGGAACATCATCTCCGACTGGTACATGCCGCGCCGGGGGCCGCTGAAGGAGGCTTACAAGGCCGACGCTCTGGCCTATGCCGCCGAGAAGGGCATCACGCCGCGCACCTGCGAGTGAGCCCGGCCTGAGCCGGACGCCCGCTTCGTTCGGGACGCTCCCCGCCGCCTCTCTTCCTGGTGGCGGGGAGCGGTTCCGAAAGAGACGCGGCCGCCCCGGGCCCTCGAACACCCGTCGGGGTCTCTAATTTCCGAGGAATCCAACCGAGATGTCGCAACCGAACCTAGCCCCCGACGCTGCCCGGATCGGCGCCGCGCAGGACGCGCCCGAGGCCGGTCCGGCCCTGATGTCGGTTAACAACATCGAGGTCATCTACGACCACGTCATCCTGGTACTGAAGGGCGTCTCCCTCTCGGTGCCGAAGGGCGGGATCGTGGCCCTGCTCGGCGCCAACGGCGCTGGCAAGACGACGACCCTCAAGTCGATCTCCAACCTGCTGCGCGCTGAACGCGGCGAGGTGACCAAGGGGACGATCGAACTGGAGGGCGAAACGATTCAGGACATGACGCCCAACGACCTGGTCAAGCGCGGCGTCATCCAGGTGATGGAGGGGCGCCACTGCTTCGAGCATCTGACGGTCGAGGAAAACCTGTTGACCGGTGCCTACACGCGCGGGGGCGACCGCGCCGGCATCCAGCAGGACCTGGAGATGGTCTACGACTACTTCCCACGGCTGAAGGAACGGCGCGGCAGCCAGGCGGGCTACACCTCGGGTGGCGAGCAGCAGATGACCGCCATCGGCCGGGCCCTGATGAGCCGGCCCAAGGTCGTGCTGCTGGACGAACCCTCGATGGGACTGGCGCCGCAGCTGGTCGAGCAGATCTTCGAGATTGTGAAGCGCATCAATGAGCAGGAGGGCGTCACCATCCTGCTGGCCGAGCAGAACACCAACGTGGCGCTGCGCTACGCCAAGTACGGTTACATCCTGGAAAACGGCCGTGTCGTCATGGACGGTCCGGCCGACAAGCTGCGCGAAAACGAGGACGTCAAGGAGTTCTACCTCGGGCTTTCCGCCACCGGACGGAAGAGCTACCGTGACGTCAAGCACTACAAGCGCCGCAAGCGCTGGCTGAGCTGAAGTCGGCCGATGTTCGGGCGGCAGGATGCCCGACCGTTGCGCCGGAGATGGAAACCGATCGCAGGATGACGGGTGCCCCCATGCACTTCGACGAGCTGGAAACCCGCGCATCCGAGACGCGTGACGTGGCGCTTTTCGCCGCCCTGCGCGATCAGGTTAAGCGTCTCAAGACCCTGGCGAGCGGCTGGGCCGAGCGGCTGGAGGGGGTGGAGTCGGCGGAGCTGACTGACCGCAGCGCTCTGGCGCGGCTGCCGGTGACCCGCAAGCACGACCTGATCGAACTGCAGAAGGCGCTGCCGCCCTTTGGTGGGCTGAACGCCGCCGGGCCAGGCGAGGCCGGGCGTATCTTCGTGTCCCCGGGACCGATCTTCGAGATGGAGGCGCGGGACAGCGACTACGGTCGGCTCGCGCGTGCGCTCTTCGCCGCCGGTTTCCGGCCTGGCGAGGTGGTGCACAACTGCTTCGCCTATCACCTGACGCCCGGCGGCTGGATCATGGACTGGGGCATCCGCGCGCTGGGCTGCGCCGTCGTGCCGGCTGGTGTCGGCAATACCGAACAGCAGGTGCAGGCCATCGCTCATCTGCGGCCCCAAGCCTGGTGCGGCACGCCCGACTATCTGAAGGTTCTGCTCGACAAGGGGGCCGAGATGGGACTCGACCTCAGCTCCATCACCAAGGCCATGGTCTCCGGCGGCGCTCTCTTCCCCTCCCTGCGTCAGGAGTACGCCGAGCGCGGCGTTCGGGTCCGGCAGTGCTACGCGACCGCCGAGGTCGGCTTGATCGCCTACGAGACCGACGGAGCGGAGGGGGGAGCCGATAGCGCTACGCCAAACGAAGGCATGGTCGTGGACGAGGGCGTGATCCTGGAGATCGTGCGCCCCGGCACCGCCGACCCGGTGGCGGAGGGCGAGGTCGGCGAGGTGGTGGTGACCAGCTTCAACCCGGCCTACCCCATGATTCGCCTGGCGACCGGCGACCTCTCGGCCCTGCTGCCGGGACAGAGCGCCTGCGGCCGGACCAACCTGCGGATCAAGGGCTGGATGGGGCGGGCTGACCAGACCGCTAAGATCAAGGGCATGTTCGTCCATCCCGAACAGGTGGCCGCCGTCGTCGCGCGCCACCCCCAGGTCGCCAAGGCCCGGCTGGTGGTCGACCGCCACGGCGAGTCCGACCGCATGACCCTGCATTGCGAGGTCACGACCTCCTACGAGGGTCTGCCGGAAAAGCTCGGCGAAACGCTGCAGTCTGTCTGCAAGCTGCGCGGCGAGGTCACCCTGCTGCACCCAGGCGAGCTGCCCAATGATGGCAAGGTGATCGAAGACGCCCGCAGCTATGACTGACGAGGCCACGTCGGCGCCTGGCAGAGCCGCAGTCCAGACGCCCGCGCCGCCCGATCCCGAGTGGTACCGCAGCTTCTTCACCGGTCTGGCGGTGGAGATGTGGCGTCAGGCCGTGCCGGACGCCCGGATCGCGGCCGAGGTGGATCTGGCCGCCGACCTGCTGGACCTGGAGGAGGGCGACGCCGTGCTGGACGCGCCCTGCGGCACCGGCCGCCACGCCCTGGATTTGGCCGCGCGGGGCTATGCGCCCACCGCCGTCGATCTCAGCGAAGAGGCTTTGGCGGAGGTTCGTGCCGCTGCCGCCGATGCAGGACTGGCCTTCGAGATCCGGCACCTCGACCTGCGGGCACTGCCCTTCGAGAGCGTATTTCCCGGCGCGATCTGCCTTGGCAACTCCTTCGGCTACTTTCCGCCGGACGATTGCCGCGCGGTGCTGGCGGGTTTCGGTCGGGCGCTGCGCCCGGGCGGCCGTCTGCTGCTGCATTCGGCCATGGCTGCCGACTGCTTGCTGCCCGGCCTCGCGCCTGATGCCGAGTTGCGGATCGGTGACGTCACGGTCACGGTGGAGAATCGCTATCGGCCGCTGGCCGGCCGTCTCGATACCCGCTACAGCCTGACGCGCGGGCAGGAGCGGATGGTGCGCGAGGCCAGCCATTGGATCTTCACCATCGCCGAGCTGCGCCGCATGCTGGCCGAGGTGAATCTGGCCGTCACCGCCCTTTTCGCCGACAGCGAAGGGGGCGATTTCACCCTGGGGGAGAGCGACGAGGTCTATCTCGTCGCAGAAAAAATCAATTAGATCAAATTCATAGCGCAAGATTGCATTTTTTTGTCGACTGTTGCCCAGAAAACACATTCTCGCCTTATTTCGGGCCTGTACGAGCCACTTTCCAGAACCATATTTTGAATCACGGAGACTTCCCCTCTCTGTCGAGGCTCCCAGCCGGCCTCTCATGCCCCCCAAAGCAGGCTGGAAGACGACCCGCCGGTCCCGACCCCCGGCGGGTCGTCGCCTTTTTGGGCCAGCTTTCATGATCTGTCAGAGCCGATACGGCCCTTTCGGGCCGTGCCCCTCGCGCTTCGACAAGCTCAGCATGAAGGGGGAGGGGTTCAGCATGAAAGGAGGGCTCAGGATGAAGGGGGGTTCAGGATGAAGGGGGGTTCAGCATGAAGGGGCGGGGTAGGTTCGTCCCGCTCTCAGAGAGAGGCGAGGGGCCGCCGATCAACGATACCCCGGCCCTTCATCCTGAGCTTGTCGAAGGGCGAAGGGCCGACCGGCGTAAGCCGGTAAGATTACCGCCTCCGCCGCGTTACCCGACGGCGCGTTGCGGCGGTTCGCTGTCGATCCGCGTGACCTCCACTTCGACCGACATCTCCAGGAAGTCGTCTGGTGTGCCGGTGTAGGTGCCCTGCAGGGGGATGGCCTGGGTTGGGTCGCGGGCCACGCCGACGCGGATCAGGCGGCTGCCGCCGATCAGGCCGTTGGTGGGATCGAACTCCACCCAGCCGGCGCCCGGCAGGTAGATCTGCACCCAGGCATGAGTGTCCCCCGCGCCGCGGATCGCCGGCTCGACCGGCAGCGGCTGCGGCGTCGCCTCGGCTAGGGGCAGTGCCTCGCTCGCGACAGGTCCGGACGAGAGAGGCTGGGCCGCTGGCTGGCAGGTACCGGCCCCTCCGGCGCGCGAGGTGCCCTGGCGGTCCAACGCGGGATCGTAGAGGTAGCCAGTGACGAAGCGGGCGGCGAGGCCCAGGCTACGTGCGGCCGACATCATGAAAAGCGCTAGGTCGCGGCAGGAGCCGCTGCCCAGCGCTAGCGTCTCCACCGGCGTCTGGGTGCCGACGGCGTAGCGCCGCTGGTAGCCGAACTGGGTGCCGATGGCCTGGTTCATCTCGGTCAGCAACGCCTGGGTGTCCAGCGAGCTGCGCCCATGGAAGAAGCCCTTGACCCAGGCGTCGATCTTGCCCTCCGGGTCGGGATAGTGCCGCTCGATGGTGCGGCCCAGGTCCGGGATCTCCTGCGAGGAATAGCTGAAGGGGTAGGTGCGGGCATAGGGCTCGAGCGGGAACTCCGGCACGCCCTCCAGGCCATAGTGCTCAACGGTGATT